>SCPY01000289.1 GCA_004299495.1 bacterium
GGTTATCTTGGCAGATTAGTAAAAACCAGGAGAGAGGCAGTTTTCGGTGAGATTGAGGAATTAGGATATCCGCGGTTAGCAGATTGGTTAAGAGTAAATATTAACAAAGAGCTGGAAGCGCAGATTGAGGCTATCGGCTCTTATACGCGTAAGGCCATTGATCAGAATCAACTGAAAGCTTTTGTCAGGCTGCACGATAAAACAGTAAGCATTGCCCGCTCCCTCAGGATAGCCTCAGAGACTGAAGGAGTGGGGCAAGGTGTGTTGCAGGTAATGGCCGATAATCCCGCCATGATGCAAGTTGTTTTTGGATTAAAGAACGCGGCTTTGCTTGATAATATCCGGCATTTAGATGGCTTAAAAGATATACTCTGGGGCCTGCGTCAAATAGAAGGCCCAAGCATTCAGATAGCCGGCTTGCCAGATGATAGGTATTATATTTATGATGAATACGCGCTTAAGCGCCTGGCCAGAGAAGAGGGGCTGGATTTGGGCGTCTCCAAAGAAGGGCTGGAGCATTTGATTAAGATGCATATGGCAGGCCGCTTCGGAATATTCTTTGAGGCGTTAAACGCCCCCATTGATGCTGCTTTTTACGCTGTGGTTAGCCGCATTGGCCCGGCCATTTTAACCAGAGAACCCGGCAGGAGGTTTACCAGCTGGGACGCGCAGGCATTTATCTATAGGGCTGATGAGCTGTCTTCCCGGGTATTTGAAATTGAGAAGCCGTCGGTGGATACCGTATTTATCACTGGATTCAACCGGCCTAAATCCTTCAGTAAGGAGCTGGAGGCGGAACTGGAGAATTGGAGGATATTTAACCAGTACGCGGCGATAGTGGCAATAAACAGTTCATGGCCGTATTTGCGTATACCCGAGCCGCCGTTCGTCAAGCACGACGTTACCAAGGCGGATATTACGGCTGAGCATACAGCGGTCCTCAGGGAATTGAAAGAAAGATTCGGGGCGCATATTAATGTAGAATTTTATCATTTAACCCTGCCGGACCGCATCGGGGATTTAACCTCTTGGGCGGAAAAGTTAGTAGAGATTTACGGCCAGGCTTATGCCGAAGGCAGATTACGGCCGGAGATAGAACAGCTATTAAGAGAGAACGGCATTATGGATGCCGAAGGCAGGATGGATATGGTGCAGATGGTTAAGTATTTCGTAAAAAATCCCTTCATTGATATATCCGGACTGCGCAATTATACCGTGCTTCTGGGTATAGGCGATAAAGCGATAATGAACATAGACGATGACGCGCCTCCTGAAACATATATCGCTCCGGACAGAAAAGAGATAATAGCGCAGAGAATAGCCGCGCGTAACCGCCTCTTTGCGCAGATGCTGGAAGAGGTAAGCCATGAATTAGGCAGGGACATAACCGGCGAAGCCGCATTCTATGAGTTTTTAGCTGATCCCGCATCCAGGGCAAGGGTCAGCCGTATCGAAGAAAAATATTTTGGCTATAGCCAGGATAGCGGTAATGGTTTAATACCTCAGGCTATGGAAGAGATCAAGTCCAAGGATAAGCAGTATTTAAGGGACAAGAAAGGCCTGGGCCGGGAATTGCGGTTGACCCATCAGCGCTATCAGCCATTGATGGAGCCTTTGGCTGACTGGATGGTCAGAATTAGTGACTTCGTCTATCCGCAGCCAAGGAGAGAAAAAGAAGAAGGCGCATTCAGGGTATTGCCGGTTAACACCATGGGGTCTGGCCGGTTAATCGGCAGGCCGGCCGGAGAAACCGGCTTTCCGCTGATGAAGAGGGATTTGCGCGGAACTATGGCCGTGCCGGTTTTGCGCGATGAGGAGGAGTATAAGAAACTGCAGAGAAAAATAGTCACCTATTTGCCTTTTGCCTTTGTCCTTGACCAGGATACAGCGGCCCTGCCGCAATTCATCCGCTTCTTAGATAGCGATGAAAAGAGCGGTAAGAATCTCCAGCATGCCCATCAGATGGCTTTAGTGGTGGAGGGGGTTGGCGGATTTGCCGGCGATACAAACGTTATCTTCAATCGCGCGATATTGCGCAATGTCTTGCCTACTCCTTCTCCTGGAAGGGACTTGAGGCTGGAAGAGCCGCCCTATATTATTTGGGTGGCCGCGCCTATTATGTTGAATGACGTTACGGTCTGCTATCCTCCCGTAGGCGGAGGCCAGCAAAGGTCAATTGAAGAAAGGCATTATACGATATCCTTCCAGGATTTTACCGAAGTAGTTGGAGCGCTGGCCAAGGAAACCTACAGGAAGGCAGTGGCTGATTTTTACTCCGAGTTAGCTCGCAGCGAAGAGCTGCGCCGGCCGGACAATTACTTCGGGAGAATGAGGGCATTGGGAATCAAATATATGGACGCGGCCAAGGCATTTCAACAGCTGACTGATGAGCAGAAAGGAACTCTGATAGGGCAGAGGCAGATCCGCGCGATGTTAGTTGCGGAACTGGGAAGGCAAAGAGGAGCCAAGGAAGCGCAGTTAAGGGAGAGCCCGGCAGATGAATCCCTGGCGCAGCAGATACGGGATATAGATTTAATATTGATTCAATACGCCGATGATTTTTATCTCTACAGGGTCAGTAACCGCGCTAAAAACGATTACACGCCGCAGGAAGGCAGTTATATGTATAAGATAACAGCGCAAGAAGATAAGATTGTCTGGCAGGCAGTGCAGGCGGAATTAACGGTTGGCCCTGTGCGCGGCATATTGAAATGCCAGCAGAGCAGCTGGAATATTGCAGATGGCAGGCAGGGATTGATAGACCGTGTATTATGGGAAGCAGGAAAGCCGCTTGAGGTAGAGCCCGGTAAGGTAATGATAATCAGGCAGCTGCCAGAGGCCGGGGAAGAAATGATTGTTCCCGCTATACCGCAGGAATTAGAAGGCGACTATATCAGGGCGATAGTCAAGAAAGCCGCTGGCCAGATTAAGAGCGACGGAGAGACAATTCTTATCTGGCCTGAGCTATTGCAGGCAGCGAAGAACTGGAGAGAGGTTCATAAGGATAAAGTGGTGTCATCGCCGCTGGAGGGCGTAGAGAGAATCGGCGCTTTGGTTACGGCTAAGCTGGAGCAGTTTGGCGCGGGTAAAGATAAAGCGTTTAATGTCAGACTGGAAAGAGAAAAAGATAACTTGATTGCGTTAGGCGCAGTGATTGGCGAAGATAGGTTGCGCAATGTGCTGAACTTGATAGAAAGAGTTAATGAATATGATTATCAAAGTGGCGCCAAGGGGTTTGCCGAAACAGTCACGGATATATTCGGCATTTTAATGGAGAGTTATAGGGAGGGAGAGCGCGAAGAAAGAGCCGCTAATCTGGCTGATAGTCTTCCTGCCGTCATTTCCCGCCTGGATGCCTCGGAAATAATTTGGCAGGTATTTACGCTGGCTCAAAGCCTGGCCAATATGCCGCAGGGAGAAGCCGGGGTATTACCTATTGAGACAGCGCTTAAGTTTATAAATAAGGCAGATGGCTGGATGGATAAAATTGGTTCAGACAACGTAGCCGCCATAGTAAGAATCCAGAAGCTATTGGATTATCTGCCGCAGGACAGTGTTTTGCCGGAAGAATTAGCTTATTTATTGAGAGGCTTGGAAGGCGAAACAGATAGAGCGGTAATCGGCGGGAGAATATCCGATCTTGAGAGTAAAGCAGTTTCGGAGGTGAAGAGATTGCCCATAAGGATAGCAGAAATCGATGCCCTCGGCTACCGCGATGAAGATGACAGCCGGGTAGTGAAGGATTTATTAAGAATAAATAAATTAATTAAAACTACTCTCTGGGGAGGGAAAATATCTGTAGATTCGTTGCGCAAGCAGAAGAGGGAAGGCGCCAGAGTATTTGCGGCTTATGTTGAAGCAGGAGGCCATAAGCATATTGTCGGGCAGATTGCCCTTAAAGCTAATAGTATGCGCTTAATCGGGATTCTGGATATTTTCCAAAAGAATTTTGGCATAGGAAGTTTATTGGTATTGAAGACGCTGGAAGTAAATCGGGCAGAAGGATTTAGGACTCAGATTTTCAAAGTCAGGGATACAAATGCACCTATGATATCATTTGTCAGAGGATTAGCCTCGCGATATCCGTATATAATCGAGAGGATAAGAGAGCGCGCTCTGCCAAATCCGTGGGGGGATACTGAAGATGGAATTCTGGAAATGGCTATATATATAAAGGAAGCTGCCTCCAGCCCATTAGAAAAGGGTTATGGTTCTCAGAATGGTATTCGCGGCCCCCCGCTTTCCGTACGCCAATTCCTCTGCCTGACGGCTTTGGAGTTCGCCTCGGCCAAAGGTTTAGACTTAAACAGCGAACAAGACAGAGAATTATTGCGCCAGGGTATAATTTCCCTTTACGAAAATAGACGAATTGGCTTTCCCGCAGGAGACGCGGTAATTATACCTTTTATTCTTTCCAGGGATTCCGGAATTCCCGCCCATATGGAAGTATCCCGCAGAATTAAACAGCTTACAGCCGCGATAGAAACTAATTTAGACAATGTGTTAAAGGCGATAATCTTGGAAGATTCCACCGGCAGGGTTTATAGATACCTTAGTAAAACTTACAAGCGTTTGATGCAGGAGGTAATCGGTGTAGCCGTTGAGGATGAATTTATAAATATCAAATCTTTACCCCAGCCTGACGAGGGCGAGCTTTCCGCGAGAATAAGCGAGGGCGTAAATAAGGCGATTAGGCGGCTTCTCGAGAAAGGACGGTTCTCCGAAGAAAAAGAGCCGTTAATATTTAACCTATTGTCTCCTATGTTAAAAGAAGCGCTGGGATTTGTTCCTTCGGTAAGCCATCAGGAGATGGTTGGGAGAATAACGGACTTGGTTTCCGAAGACCCTTATTTGGTTATAGAGTTATTAAAGGAATATTTTCATCTGCGCCTGCAGGAGGGATACAACCCTCAAGAACTTCAAGAGATATTTGCAGATGTCAACGGTGAATCCATATTTAGCGATGCAGAAATGATGAAGTTATTGTCCGGACTTCGGGAAAGGGGAGATAAGGCTCATGAGTTCTTAATAGAAAGGATCAGGAGTTATATCAACAGAGACAGAACCAGAATATACAGGCTTCTGATAATAGCCGCGGGCTCAGGCAGGTTAGCGCGGGAGTTAATCAGTGAATTCGGAGAGAACCTGCAGATAGTAGAATCTGACCTGGAGGCCGATGTAATCACGCGTAATTTCCGCAATAACGTGAGACATAGCCTTCAACAAAAGATAGAAAGCGTACCCGCAGACGCTGGTAATCTGTCCGTATGGGGCGATGAGAGCTTTGACATAGTTATCTGTTTCGGCGGCCTGCGCTATTTTGGATATTCCAGGGCTGAGCAGGCCTCGAGGGAAATCTCCCGTGTGGTAAAAGACAATGGCGTAGTTTTCATCGGAGATGTATTGCAGCGCAACACCTGGCCCTATCTGATATCATACTTCCAGCACAAATTAGGCCAGCACCTTTTTGTTCACACAGAGCATACCCAGGCAAAGGTATTCAGGAATACTACATTTTATAACTTACTTTATCAATACAGGTATCATCAGGATAGAGAGTTTAACCAAGCGCTGAGAACAGCAGTAGATAGCATAAAGGGTAGGCGTAGTTATCAGGAAACCATTCTTGAGTGCGTTGGGCTCAAATTAGGACAGATCTGGCTGATTTCCGCTGCCAAGAATAGAGGCATTGTCAGGGATGATGCCGCAGAGTCCTCAAGGCAAAGCCAGATAGTGATTGTTTCCGGAGCGGCCGGCGTGGGTAAATCTACCGCTGCCGCAAAGATAGCGCAGGGATTGCAGGGGTTCAATTTATCATTCGGGATTATCTACCGCGCATTAGTCTGGCTAGCCAATAAAGAAGGGCTAGATGTAAGCCGGCAGGAAGAAATTCTTTCCCTAAAGGATACTCTGGAGAGGTATGTTCGCCTGGAGAATAACCAGAATTCACAGCCGCGGGTTTTATACAGGAATACAGATATTACCGATGATTTAGACAGGCAGATGCTAACTATTGAAAGAGGGTTGGTGGCCGCGCATCCTGCTATTCATAACGTAGTCAATCCATACCTATTTTCGATGCTGGCTTATCTGATCAGGCAGGGTATAGATGTAGTGATAGACGCTAGGCCATCGGCGTTAAGGAATGTC
>SCPY01000290.1 GCA_004299495.1 bacterium
GCCTCCATATATAAAGTTATTGAGTTATTGACGCGGAATTTTCCGCGCAACCTTCCGGCATAGGATTTTTACACCTGCTAATTATACTCACAAAACGGCCTTAGTCAAGAAAAGGTTTGACTTCATTTCCCGCGTATGTTATGCTTTTTCTATGTTTGAGAAAAGGAAGAAATAGCATGAGCATAGACGGAAAGAAAACAAAACTATTCCTATCGCTGCATTGGATAAAGATTATTATTGCCGCCGCCATTGCCGTTCTTTTAATCCTCACCGTTATCATCATGAGCAACGGCCTGAGGGCGTGGAAGACGGCGGAGTCATACCTCAGGGAAACCCAATTAGCGCAGCTGCCGCTTCAGATTTTCATGTGGACGGTCATGGGGCTGGTGCAGGCGGTTCTCTCCACATGGCTTTTTTACTGGCTTATTTATCAAAAGGGCGGCCGGATATTTACCCACCATAAGAAAAAGGCGATTTCCCCCCATGAAATTAACATTAAGTGGGATGATGTAATCGGAATGGATGAAGCCAAGCAAGAGGCGCTGGAAGTGGTAAACCTTATCAAGGACAGAACCAGCGTGCAGCGCATAGGAGGCAATATTCTTAAGGGGCTTCTTATGTTAGGCCCTCCCGGCTGCGGCAAAACCTACCTTGCCAAAGCAATCGCCACAGAAGCAAAAATCCCCTTCTTGCCGATGTCCGGGTCAGAATTCGTGGAAGTATTTGTCGGTGTCGGCGCCGGAAGAATACGCACCTTGTTTAAAGAAGCGAGGCTTCACGCCGCCTTCCACGGAAGCTGCATTATTTTTATTGATGAAATTGACGCCTTAGGGGCGAGCCGGAGTTTCGGAGGCGGCTCCGGCGGAGACAGGGAGCACAATCAAACGCTTAATCAGCTCTTGGTGGAAATGGACGGGTTAAAAGATAAAGATGAAAACATAGTGCTTATCGGGGCTACCAATACCGCGGAAAAATTCCTGGATCCCGCCTTACTGCGCCCGGGAAGGTTTGACCGTAAAATATACGTGGATATGCCTAATCTTAATGACCGCCAGCAGTTATTCGCGTATTATCTGACCAAGGTAAAATATGATAAAACCGATGTGAACATTGACCGGTTGGCGCGCATAACTGTCGGAGACAGCCCCGCGGATATCGCGAACCTCGTAAAAGAAGCGGCCCTCATCACCATAAGGCATAAAAGAGACATAATAACTATGAAGGACATTGACGAGGCCCGGGAAAGAATAACCCTGGGCATAAAAAGAAGGGTTAAATATTCAGAAAAGGAAAAATGGCAAACCGCCTATCATGAAGCAGGGCACGCGATTATCACCTATCTTATGGTCCCGTCAAGAGACGTGTTTAAGATCACCATCACCCCCCGCGGCCGCACCGGAGGGGTAACCTGGACGCCGGAAAGGGAAGAAATTTATATTCACGACAAAAACCACTTTCTCGGCAGGATAAAAACTTCATTGGGCTCTTACGGAGCGGAAAGGCTGAAATTAGGCTATACCACGGGAGGGGTTTCCGGGGATTTTCAAACAGCGATGACCACCGCCCATAATATGGTATGGTTTTGGGGGATGGGGGCATCCGGTTTAATCGGAGACTTTCACGCCACGGATGCTTATTCGTCATGGAGGAACGCGGCCTCGTTTATTTCCGAAGCTACAAAAGAGAAATTAGATAATGATGTCCAAAATATCCTTCAAACCTGCCTGCGCGAAGTGGAAACCGTACTCAAGGAAAATGAATTAATCCTTGAGCGCCTGGCCAAAGAATTAGTCGCCAAAGAAGAGTTAAACTACGATGAAATTGAGGCTATTTTCAAGGAATTCGGCAAAAACCGCGCTCAGTAGCCTCATCTGCATACTCTTATCCAGCTGCTCCTTTCCCCTCACGCCGACCTATACTACAGAAACTATAAGCCAGTCCCTGGAGAAGATTCTCGGGGAAGAATACAACATATCTGCGGTTACCAGATTAACCGGGCAGGCCTTATGGGTGTACATTCCTACCGAAGAGGCAATTTTTATTGAATCCGAAAACCCGGAAAGCTACGCGAAGATATTTGACCCTAAATCCATTGAGGGCAATCTTCAGGGCGGGGTCTTTAACTTTAATTATGATATTACGGAAATCCCCGAGACAAAAGAAACCCAGAATACTAAATTTAATCCGGCAATAGCCGAACTGATGAATAAATCCCTGCGTTCCATGCGCAGGGTCCTCTTCAGCCTCAAACGCGATGAAGGCGCGCCAAAGTTTTTTGTCATCGCGCTCTGCGATATAAAAAACGGCATTGAAGTCATCACTACAACCTATATCGATGATTTAAAAAAAGCCTCATATGAAATCATCTCCTGGACCGAATACCAGCACCGCGGCTTAGAAGATATACAGCTCGTGCCTGAAGCAATCGGCGACAAGGAAGGCAATCACCTGGCGTTTCACGATATCCATTTCAATGAATTCCTGCTCGGCCAGATTCAACAGCGCCTGCGCCATAAATTCAACCGTCCCGAAGTAAAAAAAGGCGCGGACATCGATAAAGAGGTCCTAAAGACCATAAGGAATGTTTTAGAAATATACGGATTTGATGATTTCATGCTAATGAGCCTCCAAAACCTCGCCACCAGCAACAAAACCACTTTAAGCAAAGCGGCGGTATTTGAAAAGGCTAAAGAGTAATTTTTTCCCGCGAAGCGGCGGATTCTTCGGATTCTTCTTCTTGCGGAATTTCAGGGGCAGGATTCTTGGCCGGGACCGTATTTATGATTATCGGCTCAGACGCGTAATGCTTGCCGCGGTAGGTTAGCCCCGCCGGCCCTACGGTAGCTTTCCCTTCTTTTTTCGGCTTTAAAAAATAATCCAAAATAATTTGAATCCTGGTTTTACCGCCGGATATGGCGATATTCTGGCTGCGGCTTGAGGAAAGAACAACAAAATCTTTCTCTAAATCGGGAATCTGTATCTTTGGATTCATTAGGCTTACCGAAGAAGAAATAACTATTTTGTAATTACAATATTCATCCAGCGCGATTTCATTTTTATCGACAGCCGCCATAATCGCAACCGGAGCTTCGTCAGCATGTAAAGTAAGACACCGGCAAAATAGAAAACACAAGGTTAAAAATAATCTTTTACTCAACCCTGACATTTCTTCCTTCTATCTTTAACCTGCCGGAAACAAAAAGCCGGATTGCTTCAGGGTAAATCCTGTGCTCCTCCTTATGAATCTTCTTTTCTAAGCTCTTCAAGGTATCTCGCTGGCTAACCCTGACCGGCTCCTGCAGGATTATCGGGCCGTGGTCAACCTTTTCATCCACAAGATGCACCGTTACGCCGGCCACCTTAACCCCGTAATTAAAGGCATCCTTAATCGCGTGCGCGCCCTTAAAGGAAGGAAGAAGCGACGGATGCACATTTAGAATCTTAGATTTAAACTGCCTAACAAATCCAGCGCTTAAGATACGCATAAATCCAGCCAGAACAATCAGACCTATCTTTTCCGCCTTTAATCTTCCGATAATGGCATCTTCAAATTCTTTTTTCCCCGCGTAATTTTGGCGCTCTATAAGAAAAACGCTTATCCCCGCCTTATTTGCCCTCTCCAAAACATACGCCTTGGGATTATCGCAGACCAATAGCTTTAGATTCGCCTTCAGCTTCCCTTTTTTGACTGCGTTGACAATGGCCTGAAAATTTGAACCGTTACCTGAAGCAAAAACCGCGATATTTTTCATTTTTTATTCACGTTGGATTTTCCAAACCTTATTTTCTTTTAGCGCGATACACTTGGCAGGGCATACCTTAAAACATTCCCCGCGGTTATCGCATAGATTATAGTCAATCACCGCGAGATTATTGATTACCTTGATTGCTCCCACCGGGCAGGCCTTTTCGCACTTGCGGCAGGCAATACAGCCCACGGAACAGGCCTCTAACACCTTTTTACCGATATCCTGGGATTTACAGCGCACCGCATAAGTCTTGCTAACCGGAACTAAGCTAAAGAGCTTCTTTGGGCAGGCCGCCACGCATATGCCGCAGGCAGTGCATTTGTCTTCGTTTACCACAGGCAGGCTCTCTTCATTCATCGTAATTGCCCCAAACGGGCAGGCATGAGCGCAGGTGCCATAGCCGATACAGCCGTAAAAACATTCCTTTGGCCCTCCGGCAATCAGATTAGCGGCAATGCAATCTTTTTCCCCCACATAGATAAATTTGTCTTTTGCCCTAAGGCTGCCTCCGTGGCAATGCAGCACAGCGGCCGTTTTAACCTTTTCCCTTGCCTGAACGCCTAAGATTCCGGCAATCTCCTCCCTGGCTTCCTCCTGCATTACCACGCAGCGCTCCACCGTGCAGGTTCCCTTAATCAGCGCTTCAGCCAGGCCCATACATCCGGGCAGGCCGCAGGCGCCACAGTTCGCTCCGGGAAGCTTGGCATATATCTTTTCTAAGCGCGGGTCGCTAACCACACAAAACTTCTTCGCGGCAATAGCCAGCCCCGCCCCAAAAACCACGCCCAGGCCGCTTAAAATTAAAACTGGAGTCAATATGTTCATTTTTATTGTCTGTGTACTACGCGCGCTAAAACTTAAACCCGCTAAAACCCATAAACGCCAAGCTCATCAATGAGGCGACAATAAAGGCAAGCGGCACATCTTTTAAGCTTTTCGGCACATCCAGTAATTCTAAGCGCTCTCTAATCCCGGACATTAAAAGCATCGCCAGAAGATAGCCAGCCCCGGCAAAAAATCCCTGCGCCGCGGCCATTAATAATCCTCCGGCTACCGGCCGGCTATTCACAAAAAATTCCTGCGAGTTTAACACCGCCACTCCCAGAACCGCGCAGTTAACCGTGATCAGCGGCAGGTAAATCCCGAATGCCCGGTATAGCGCCGGAGCGGACTTACGGATAATCATCTCTACCAGCTGCACAAAACTGGCAATCACCAGAATAAAAGAGATAGTGCGTAAATAAGTAATGTTAAAGGGGATCAAAAGATAACGGTAGATAAGCCAGGTGATGATACTGGAGGCCGTGGTGACAAAGGTCACCGCCAGGCCCATAGAAACAGCGGGCTTAGTTTCCTTAGAAACCCCGATAAAAGAACACAAACCCAGAAACTTAGAAAGGATAAAATTATTGATAAATACCATTGATACCATTATGGTAATAAATCTACTTACATCCATCGCAACCCGCCTTTTTTATCTCTTTTCCGGTTTTGCGCTTCAGGTGCCAAAAATTCACCAAGCCAATCAACAGCCCCATCGTCAGCAAAGCCCCCGGAGCCAGCCTCATCATCGTTATCGGCTCAAAACCTTTAAGCACGCCAAAACCAAGGAAGTCGCCGGAGCCTAAAACCTCCCGGATACCCGCGATAACGCATAAAGCAAGGGTAAACCCCAGCCCCATTCCCAGGCCGTCAAAGATTGAATCCACGACCGGCCGTTTGCAGGCAAAGGCCTCAGCCCTGCCTAAGACAATACAGTTAACCACAATCAAAGGGACAAAAATTCCCAGGGCCGCATTCAGGGCGGGAAAATACGCCTTCATTAATAATTCCACAATGGTAACAAAGGTGGCGATAATCACCACAAAGCAAGGTATGCGAATCTGGCTGGGAATCAACTTACGCACCAAAGAGATGATGATGTTAGAGCCAAGCAGCACGAATGTCGCTGCCAGGCCCATGCCAATCGCGTTTATTACCGAAGTGGAAACCGCCAGCGTCGGACACAATCCCAGTACCAGGCTGAAAGTGGGATTTTCTACAGTAATGCCCTTGGTAAACTCCTTAAATAAACGCCTCATTTCACCCCATATCTCCTGGGCCTCACCCATCTGTCAATCAAGGGCGTTGCCGCGTTCATCATCAAGATTGAATATGAAACTCCTTCGGGATAGCCGCCGAACTTACGGATGACAAAGGTAATGACGCCGCAACCGATGCCGAATAC
>SCPY01000291.1 GCA_004299495.1 bacterium
CAAAAGCCCGCTCTTTAACAGGCCTTCCCGCGCGCGCATCCAATTGATATTTCCGCGAAGAGTGTTAATCTCCCCGTTATGAGCCAGAAATCTAAAAGGCTGGGCCAGCTCCCAGGTAGGAAAGGTATTGGTAGAATAGCGGGAATGCACCAGGCAGAGGGAGCTCTTCACCTGCGCATCCTGAAGGTCAGGGAAGAATTTCTCCACCTGATAGGGCATAAGCAGGCCTTTATACGAAAATGTCCTGGTGGAAAGATTCGGAATGTAGAAAAATGATTTCTGCCTCAGGTTAGAGCCGCGGATAACATTTTCAACCTGCTTTCTGATTACGTAGAGATTTCGCTCAAAATCCAGGCTGTCTTCTGCTGCGGTTTGCGGTTTGCGGTTTGCGGTTTTCTTGTTATTCTTGCCGATAAAAACCTGCTCAATCACCGGCTGGGTATCTTTCGCGGCCTTGCCGATATCGGAATTATCTACCGGGACGCTTCGCCAGCCCAGCAAAACCTGGCCTTGTTTACGGATGAATCCGGAAAGCGCTTCTTTGCAGAATTTTCTCTCCGAGTTATCTTGAGGCAAAAACACCAGCCCGGTTCCGTAGCCGTTATCTTTAGGCAAATCAATCTTTGCCTTCTCGCATACGCGGGCAAAAAACTCATGGGGGGTCTGGATTAAAATCCCCGCGCCGTCTCCGGTCTTGGGGTCAGCTCCGGTTGCCCCGCGATGGGATAAACGCTTCAGTACGCCCAGGCCCTGGGCCACAATTGAGTTAGCGCGCCTGCCTTTTATGTCGCAGACAAAACCAACACCGCAGGAATCGTGTTCAAACCCGGGGTCATAAAGGCCGTATTTTTCTAAATCTTGTCGGTTATTCATTAAAAAGTATACGTAATAAATTAAGAATTAAACGGATATTTATATTATCTCAAACTCACGCTTTAGGCAAGAAAAAAATAGGGACACATCCCATTTTTATGCGCGGTAATGCCGCGCGAAAAACGGGACGCGTCCCTGTTTTCCCTCACCGGATGCTATTTTACAAACAACATTTCCCTGTACTTGGGCAAATCCCAATGCTCATCGGAGACCACCCGCTCCAGGCCGTCCACGTGCCTTCTGATGTGCTCCATCAAAGGCTTCAGCTCCTCAAAATAAAGCTGGGCGCGTTCTTCATGGCGCAGGCCCGCGGCTTTTTCCAGCAGCTTCTCCAGCTCCTTAGAGTTGCGCCTTACGTAATAAATCTTTTGCGCCACTTCGCTTAAATGGGCCTTCTGGTCGTTTAAGACCGCGGCATCCAGCTTAAGCTTAACCTCTTTCTTGAGCTGTGTAAGCTTTAAAAGATTATCCGCCAGCAATTGCTCGTATTCGCAGCCCGCGGGCACGATGCAGGAATTGACCATTTCATTCAACGTGTTCGCCTCAATCCCTATGATAATATTGTACATATCTACCCAAATCTTGTATCTGGCGATAAGCTCTTCTTTCGAGAAAACCTTATATTTCTCAAACAAGGCAATATTGTCCTTCTTCTCCAGCGCCTTTAACGACTCGGCGGTGGAAGCGATATTGGGAAGGCCCCTCTTCTTGGCCTCTTTCACCCACTCCTCGGAATAATTGTTGCCTTCAAAACGGATGTCCTTGGTTTCTTTGATAAGCTCGGCGACCACCCGCAATACCGCCGCGCTGAAATCTTTGCCGCTTGAGGCCTTGCGTATTTTATCGGCTACGTAATCCAGGCTTTCGGCGATAATGGTGTTAATCACCGTGATAGGCGTGGAAATATTCTGAGAAGAGCCTACCGCCCTGAATTCAAACTTGTTTCCGGTAAAGGCAAACGGCGAAGTGCGGTTGCGGTCGGTGGTATCTTTATTAAACTTAGGTAAGCGGGTAATGCCTAAGTCAATTATGTCGCGTTTTGACACCTTATCCTTTGCTCCTTTTTCCAGCATATTCAGGATAGAGGTCAACTGGCTTCCCAGGAAGACGCTGATAATCGCTGGCGGGGCCTCATTCGCTCCCAAGCGGTGTTCATTTCCCGCCATAGCCACACTCGCGCGCAGGAGATCCGCGTGCAGGTAAACTGCCCGCAAAACCGCCACCAATACCGCCAAAAACTGCAGATTGTCCTCGGGAGTCTCTCCGGGATTTAAAAGATTACTGCCTTTATCGTCCGCCAAAGACCAGTTAAGGTGCTTACCGCTTCCGTTTATGCCGGCAAACGGCTTTTCGTGCAGAAGGCAAACCATATTATGCCGAATGGCAACCTTCTTCATTAACTCCATCAGGAGCTGGTTGTGGTCAGCGGCAAGATTGGATTCCTCAAACATAGGAGCAAACTCATATTGATGCGGCGCGACTTCATTATGCCGGGTAATAACCGGGATACCTAACTTATAAGCCTCCCGCGCTACCTCAAACATAAAATTCACCACCCGCTCTTTGATGGTCCCAAAATACTGGTCCTCCAACTGCTGGCCTTTGGGAGAAGGCGCTCCCACCAGGGTGCGCCCGGTCAATACAAGGTCCTGCCTTAAATTATAGTAATTCTTATCTATTAAGAAATACTCCTGTTCAGGGCCGCAGGTGGAAAATACCTTTTTCACATCCTTATGGCCGAAAAGCTGCAAGAGCCCAATGGCGGCCTTGTTCAAGGCCTCGTCGGAACGCAAAAGCGGAAGCTTCTTATCCAGCGCCTCCCCGTGATAGGAAATAAAAATACTGGGGATGCACAGCGTTTTACCCAGCGCGCTTTCAATGATGAATGCCGGGCTTGAAGGATCCCAGGCGGTATAGCCTCTGGCCTCAAAGGTCGCGCGTATGCCGCCCGAAGGAAAAGAGCTGGCATCTGGCTCTCCCTGAATAAGCTTATTCCCCGAGAACTTTTCAATGACTTTTCCCGGAGCGATTATGGAAATAAAACTGTCATGCTTTTCCGCGGTTAAGCCGGTCATCGGCTGAAACCAATGGGTGTAGTAGGTCGCGCCCTTGGCAATGGCCCACCTCTTCATGCACTCGGCGATTTCATTGGCCTGGTCCATGGAAATAATTATTCCTTCAGACATCCAGCGCTTAAACGCGTTGAAGGTGCTCTCGGAAATATGCTCTTTCATCGTAGAAACACTGAAGGTATTTTCGCCGAAATAGCTGGATACGTTTTCAGGCTCCGCCTTCTTTTCAAAATCAACGCTTTTAATCCTGAATAAAACCTCTTCCCGAATACTCATGTTCATCCTCCGTTATTCATATCTGCCGGGCTAATGGCCGGCCCGCTTTATTCATTTGGCGATTTTCACCAAGAAAAGAGTATACCATAACCTTATCATTATGATAAGTAATTTTACGCCTGCCCTGGTAACCCGCGCCTATCCTATAGCTATAGACCCGCGTTCCTGGGTGCGGATACGAATACAGCCTTCTAGGTCCAGCACGAAAATCTTCCCGTCGCCAATCTCACCGCTCCTGGCCCCTTTGGTAATAGCCGCTATAGCGGGCTCGGCAAAGTCGTCGTTTACCGCTATCTCCAGGCGGATTTTACGCAGGAGATTTCCCGCCTCCTTATTCCCCCGGTAAACCTCTGCCACGCCTTTCTGCCTGCCATGGCCCAAGACTTCACTTACGGTCATCATATTTATCTCGGCCTTATACAGCTCCTGCTTAACTTCTTCCAACCGATGAGGCTGGATAATGGCAATAATCAATTTCATGAGTACTCCCCCCCCCTAAAAGATTACTCTAATATCGTATAAGCCCTCTCGTGGTGCTGGCTCAAATCCAGGCCCACCAATTCCTCTTTTTCGTTTACCCTTACTCCCAATACAATATCCACAACCTTATAGATCGCCAGCGTGGCTATAAAAGAATATGCCAGGGTAATAAGCACAGCCTTGGCCTGGATTACAAACAACCCGGGATTTCCAAAGAACAGCCCGTCATTGCCGGCCGGATTCACCGCTTTAGAAGCAAATAATCCGGTGGCAAGGGCACCCCAAATACCCCCTACACAATGCACCCCAAAGGCATCCAAAGAATCATCATAACCCAGTTTTGGCTTGATCAAGGCTACTGCTGAAAAACAGAATACGCTGGCTAATGCCCCGATAATAATGGCCGGGACGACACTGACAAAACCCGAAGCCGGCGTAATCGCCACTAAGCCCGCCACTGCCCCGGATACGGTGCCAAAAATCGTGGGCTTGCCGTTACGCGCCCACTCTATTAAAGCCCAGCTTAATCCCGCCGCGGCTGCCGCGATATGGGTAACCACAAAGGCATTTACCGCCAGGCCGTTTGCCGCCAAGGCGCTTCCCGCGTTAAAGCCAAACCATCCAAACCAAAGCAGGCCGGTGCCTAAAACCACGAAGGGAAGATTATGCGGAGCAGGAACATGCTGCTTAAGGTTTTTTCTCTTTCCGATAACCAGGGCGGTAACCAAAGCGGCAATTCCGGCGTTAATATGCACCACCGTACCTCCGGCAAAATCCAACGCCCCCATATTCCTTAAGAAACCCCCGATACCCCAGACCCAGTGGCAAACCGGATCATACACAAATGTCGCCCAGAGCAGGCTGAAGAGCAAAAAGGCGGAAAATTTAATTCTTTCGGCGAAGGCGCCGATAATCAAGGCCGGAGTAATAACGGCAAACATAGCCTGAAAAATCATAAAGGCCTGGTGAGGGATGGTCGCGGCGTAATCCGTGTAAGGCTCTAATCCCACCCCCCTTAGGCCCGCCCAGCCTAATCCTCCCCAAAACCCGCCGCCGTTTGGGTAAAATGAAAGGCTATATCCAAAAAGCACCCACTGCACGCTCATAACGCAGAGAATAATAAAACACTGCATCAAGACACTCAGCATATTCTTGCGCCGAACCATGCCTCCGTAAAAAAAGGCCAGGCCCGGAGTCATTAACATCACTAATGCCGATGAAATCATAATCCAAGCTGTATCACCCGCGTTCATCTTCTCTTCTCCTTTTCATATCCGTGTACTCCCAAGAAACCATAAACAGCCGTACATTCATCAATAAAGCTTATTATATTAATAAGTAAATCTCAAGCCTTCCCGGTAACCCCAGCAGATAAAAAAACGCGTC
>SCPY01000292.1 GCA_004299495.1 bacterium
GGAAAAAAGAAGAAGGAAATCCTCCCGCCAATAAGAAATAAGGCTTAAAAGACATAATGCCGGAGAAAGAATTAACCTTAGTCGGACATTTGGATGAGCTAAGGAAAAGGCTTATTTTTTGCCTCATCCCTTTTTTTATCGCGGTATTATTCAGCGCCCCTTTTACAAAAGCAATCCTCGCCTTCTTGCGCCTGCCCTCGGAAGGAATTATTGAAAAGCTCGCCTTTTTCAGCCCTCAGGAAGTAGCAAGCGTCTATATGAAAATCGTGCTTTTTAGCGGGCTTATTCTCTCCTTGCCGATAATCCTCTATCAAATCTGGGGGTTTATCGCGCCCGCCCTGAAAGAAAGGCAGAAAAAATATGCTGTCAGTTTCATCTTTTGGGCATTTTTTGCGTTTTTGTGCGGATGCGCCTTTGGCTATTTAATCCTTATTCCGTTTTCGCTTAAATTCCTGATTGGCCTGGCAGGCTCAGAGCTTACCCCGGTAATTTCTCTGAGCAAGTATATCGGTTTTGTCCTGGCGCTTGCGGCAGGGAGCGGAGCTGCCTTTGAATTACCGGTTGCGATATGGATCCTGACGCGCCTGGGACTAGTAAGCAGCGCCTTTCTACGCGAAAAAAGAAGGTATGCCGTTGCCGTAATTTTTATTGCCGCGGCAGTGATTACACCTACCACCGACCCCTTTAATATGACCCTTATGGCCCTGCCCATGCTTGTGCTTTATGAGCTCAGTATCTGGATTTCCCGATGGAATCAGCCTAAGCCTAAACCCGCGCTGGAATGAAAGCAGTTAACGCTATAATTTTAGCCGGAGGCAGGAACTCCAGGATGCGGGGGATTGACAAGGCGTTTCTTGAGATTGATGGCCAGCCGTTTATCGCAAGGATAATTAAAGCGTTAAAGGGGCTGGTGCGTGAAATCATCGTTGTTACTAATGACCCGGAAAAATATGCCAAATATAAGGTCAAATTGGTAAGAGATGAATCTGAGGGTATGGGGCCGCTTATGGGTATCTGTTCCGGGCTTAAGGCTTCCGGCGCCCGGTATAATTTTGTGGTTGCCTGCGATATGCCTTTTATCAATACAGCATTGATAAAATTTATGCTTGACAAGAAGAAAGGTTATGATATACTTCTTATCAGAGATAGTGAAAAGTTTCACACACTTTTTGGAGTCTACTCTAAAAGGTGTATCCCGGTGATGGAAGAAATGATTGAAAAAGGCGAGCTGCGAGTAAGAAGCATATTTCCTGGGCTTAAGGCGCGTTTTTTTTCGCGGAAGGCAGCGGAAAAGTTTGACCCGGGTTTATTGTCCGTGATAAATATTAATACGCCTGATGAGCTGGAGAGCGTAAAAATAAATACACGCCCCCGTCCTTAGCGGCGCCTGGAACCGTTTTTTTTGCGATAACCTTCATAATCAAGAAAACAGGCTTATGCATAACACTCATATAATGGAAGATATCTTTCAATATCTTAAACGGGAGGAGAAGCGTTCAGGCAGAAAAATCAAGAAAGTGCATATCTCCCTTTCAAGATTCGGCACGCTCACTAAGGAACACTTCTTGCAGCATTTTAAGGATGCCTCTGCCGCTTTCCGGAGACGCAGGCTGGAGGTTGAAATTAAGGAAATCCCTTTCGGCAGAGAATTGGAGATTACCAGGATAGATTTTAGCGAGGCAGGCGGCAAATGAAATACGCGGCTTTAAAGAAAGAAAATCTAAATAAGTGGCTTGAGTATTTAAAATCCAAGGCCAGGCTTTACGCTCCGAAGAAAAAGGAGAATCAGTTTGTTTTCAGGCCGGTTAAAAACGTGGATGAGGCCTGCCTGAAATATATCCCCACGGTCATTCCGCCCAAAAAATATTATTTTCCGCAGAAGGAAAAATTGCTTAAATTCACGGTTGAGCCGTTTCACACCGCTAAGGCCATCGCGGAGTTTGAGGAGTTTATACTTTTCGCGGTGCATACCTGCGATATCGCCGGAATTCAGTGCATGGATGTGGCGTTTAAGGAAGGCCCGGAAGACCCGAATTATTTAAACCGAAAAGAGAAAATGACCATTATCGGCATTGAGTGCCTTGAATACTGCGATACGCATGCCAACTGCGCGTCTATGGCAACCCATGTCCCCCGGGGCGGCTATGACCTGATGCTGGTAGATATCGGAGAAAAATTCATTATTCATATAAATTCCGAGAAGGGGGAGAGGCTGGTACGGAATGTAAGCTATATTAAGGAAGCGGGAGCGGAAGATATGGCGGTGCTCTGCTTTGTCAGGGAAAAAAAGAAAAATATCTTTAAGGAAGAATTCAGCGCCGGGCTGGACAGGGTGTATCAGGCGTTCGGCGATGGTTTTAAGCATAAAGTTTGGCAGGATGTGGGCAGGCGCTGTGTGGCTTGCGGAAATTGCACTATGGTCTGCCCTACCTGTTATTGCTTTGATGTCGTAGATGATATGGACTTATCCTTAAACAGCGGATTGCGATACCGTATCTGGAATTCCTGCCAGATGGACGATTTTGCCAAAGTGGCAGGCGGAGAGGATTTTCGTAAAGGCAGGGAGAACAGGCAGCGGCATAGGTATTATCGGAAATTCAGGTATCCGGTGGATAAATTCAACCGTTATTTCTGCACCGGCTGCGGCAGATGCAGCCGGGCCTGCATGGCGGGGATCAACCTTGTTGAAACGGTGAACGCCCTTATGGACGGAGGTAAGCTAAACAATGCTTGACCGGGAAATACTCTTAGAGAAGATGAAAACATCGCCTTATCGGCCGATGAGATCCAAAATAATAGAGGCAAGGATGCTTACCGATAAGGAAAAATTTTTCAGGATTGAGCTTGAGGATAATACCCGCCTGTCTTACGGCCCGGGACAGTTTGTGATGGTTTCTATTTTTGGCTTCGGAGAGGCCCCCATTTCTATTTGTTCTTCCCCTACGGATAAGGGATACATTGACCTGACCGTCAGAAACGCGGGGAGCTTTACCAATAAACTGCATCAGCTGGGCGAAGGAGACATCGTTGGCATCAGAGGGCCGTTTGGAAAGGGTTTTCCCGTGGATAATATGTTTGGCTGCGATTTAGTGATCGTTGCCGGAGGATTGGGCATAGTGCCTTTGCGTTCTTTGATCAGATACCTTATGCATAACCGCAATGATTTTGGCTCTGTGCAGATACTGCTTGGCTGTAAGACCCCCAAGGATCTTTTGTTCGGACAGGAGACCAAGGAGTGGATGCGCAGGGCGGAGATTAAATTTAACTGCACCGTCGACAGGGCCGATCCGGATTGGAAAGGCAACGTGGGGTTAATCACGCATTTAATCCCGGGAGTGGATATTAATCCCACCAGGACCTACGCGGTGGTGGTAGGGCCGCCGATAATGTATAAATTTGTTATCGCCGAATTATTGAAGAAACATATACCTGACCACCAGATTATTGTTTCTTTGGAGAGAAGGATGCGCTGCGGACTGGGAAAATGCGGCCATTGCCAGATTGAGGGGGTATATGTGTGCCAGTCCGGGCCTGTGTTTGATTACGCGCAATTAAAAAAATTTAGGGGCGAATGCCATGAGAAAAACTAAACCCAGGGTAGCTTTTTTTGATTTTACCGATTGCGAAGGCTGCCAGCTGCAGTTTGCTAATATGGGCGAGGGGCTCCTGCAATTAACCGAGCTGGTTGAGATAGTAAATTTCAGGGAGATTATGTCAGAGGCAGGCCAGGATTATGAGGTTGCTTTTGTGGAGGGAAGCATTACCACGGAGTCCGATATCAAGCGCATACAGGAGATTAGGAAGAAGGCAAAGGTTTTGATTGCCCTGGGCGCCTGTGCCGCCACCGCGGGAGTAAACGGCATGAAAAATCGCTTTCCTCTTGAGCTTGCCAAGTCCAGGGTTTACGGGGATAAGGCCGGCACAGTCAATACCATTGCCTCGCTTCCGCTTCATAAGGTAGTGAAGGTGGATTATTTTATCCACGGATGCCCGGTATATATTCCCGAGGTGCTGCAGGTTGTCAAATGTGTTTTGATGCAAAAGCCCTACGCCCTGCCTAATTACGCGGTTTGCGTGGAATGCAAGATGAATGAAAATGTATGCCGGTATGAGAAGGACCAGGAGTGCCTGGGTCCGGTAACCAGGGCGGGGTGCAATTCATGGTGTATCAATAACGGTAACAGGTGTTATGGGTGCCGGGGGTTAGTTGATAACCCCGCGGCGGATGCTCAAAAAGATATTTTGCTCAAATACGGGCTTAAGGCAGATGAAATTCTGCAGCGTTTTAACTTATATAACGATTCGCTGGGTGAAAAATATGGCCAGGAATTCAAATAAGATTAATTCCAAAGAAGTTAAAATCGATGTTCATTATCTGACCCGGGTTGAGGGCCATGGCAATATTGTCGTGGATGTGAAGCAGGGAAAGCTTGCCAAATGCGAATTCCAGGTCATTGAGTCGCCGCGCTTTTTTGAATCCATGCTTGTAGGCAGGTCTATCTGGGAGGCGCAGCACATTACCAGCCGCATTTGCGGCATCTGCGCCTGCGGACACAGCCTGGCAAGCATAAAAGCGGGGGAGGACGCCTTAGGGCTGGTTCCTTCGGAAGAAGTAATTAGCTTGAGAAAATTGCTCCTGCATGCCGAGATAATGGACAGCCATATACTGCATATATATTTTCTGGTTGCCCCCGACCTTCTGGGCATCCCGAGCGTTATGCCTCTTATTAAAACCGACAGGCCGATTGTTGAGATGGCGCTAAGGATGAAAAGGATGAGCGATTACGCGGGCGAAGTTTTATCCGGGCGGCATATCCATCCTATCAGCTATGTTATCGGGGGCCTTACGCAGCTGCCCTCAAGAGATGGCTTAGAAAAATTATACAAGCTGATGCTTGATGCCCGAAAAGACGGCGAGAAGACTGTTGAGATTCTTAAGAAGCTCAAATTCCCTGAGTTTCAAAGAAAAACCCAGTATATGTCTCTTACGCGTAAGGACGAATACGCCTTGTATGACGGAAATCTGACGGTAAACGGCGAATCCGAAACCGGGGCAATAAACTATAAGGATCTTCTTAGGGAAACGGCCGTAGAATATTCCCGGGCAAAAATCGCGTCTATCAAAGGTAAGCCGTACGCGGTCGGGGCGATCGCGAGGTTTAATAACAATTTCCGCCAGCTTAATGAAAAGGCCCGCCGGGCAGCCGGTGAATTCGGGCTTAAAGCTCCCTGTTATAATCCCTACCTGAATACCGCCATTCAGCTCGTGGAATGGGTCCATTGCCTTGAAGAATCAATAAAAATCATGGAAAAAATATTAAAAAGCGGGCTCCGCGAGGATAAGATAGTGACAAACTCCTGGCCGAAGAGAAGCGAGATCGGAAGAATCAGGTATAAGCCCAATACCGGAATCGCCTGCGTTGAAGTCCCCAGAGGGTCTCTTTTCCATGATTATTCCATTGACGAGAGGGGAAATATCACACAGGCAAACTGTGTCATTCCCACAAACCAGAATATGGGCAATCTCGAAGAAGATATGCGAAAGCTTGTTCCGGAGTTATTAGGCAAAAGGACTCAGGGGCAGATAACCCTTGATTTAGAAATGCTTGCCAGGTCGTATGATCCCTGCATTTCATGCTCGGTGCACCTGCTTGATGTAAAGTTTGTCAATAGTTAACTCCTGATGGAAAACGGGAAAGCGGTAGTAGGCCTCGGCAATACCTTACGCAGAGACGACGGTATCGGTATCCTTATTTTGGAGTCGCTCTCGAAGTCTTACCGGGTTAAAGGCCTGGATTACCTTGATTACGGCATTGCCAGTTTTGACCTTGCGCACCGGATGCGAGACTACGAAGAGGTGCTTCTTATTGACGGCATTGACGCGGGCAGGCCGTTTGCGGAGCTTAGCATATTCCGGCTGGAGGACGCGGCATATACGATAGGGGGCGCGTCCCTTTCAACCCACGGATTTAATGTGAGCATGCTATTTGAACTTTATAAAAGGCTGCGGATTAAAACCAGGATATACATAGCGGGCATCCAGGTCAAGGATATATCTTACGGCGAGGGGCTGACAGACGAATTAAGGCAAAGGCAGGGGTATCTTACAAAAGAGGTCAGCAGGTTTATTGATGCGACATTATTCAGAAAGAAGCAATGAAGCCGGATATTATCGACGAACAAAATCTTTACCGTATCATGGAGGAGGCGGAAAATTCTTCGGAGGATGCCGCTTACGCCATCCTTGAAAAAGCCAGAGCGAAGGAGGCTTTGGGCTTGGATGAAATAGGGGCCCTGCTTAACTGCGACAGCCCCGGGTTTCGGGACGCGCTTTTTAACGCGGCTTCAGAAATAAAGAATGAGATATACGGCGAGCGATTGGTTTTCTTCGCGCCTTTGTATGTTTCTAACTTCTGCGTGAATGACTGCGCGTATTGCAATTTCCACTCCAGAAACGGGGATTTGAAGCGTAAGAGGCTGACTCTTTTAGAGCTGGAAGCGCAGACGGAAATCCTTATCGCGATGGGGCATAAGCGCCTGCTTCTTGAATTTGGCGAAGACCCCGCGCGAAACGGCATTGACTATGTGGTAAGCGTTATCGAGAAGATATACTCCATAAAGAAAGCGCAGGGCAATATCCGCAGGGTAAACGTCAATATAGCCGCATCCGAGCGCGAGGATTACCGTAAGTTAAAGCAGGCGGGTATCGGGACATATCAGCTTTTTCAGGAAACCTATCACCGCTTGACATACGAGAAGCTGCATCGCGGACCCAAGGCGGATTATGACAGGCAGATTACCGCTTATTCAAGGGCTTTTGAGGCGGGAATTGACGATGTGGGCCTGGGGGTCCTGTTTGGGCTTTATGATTGGAAATTTGAGGTTTTGGCTTTGGTTGCGCACGCGCGTTATCTGGACAAAACATTCGGCGTGGGCCCGCACACCATATCGGTCCCGCGCTTTTGCCACGCGCAAACAGTTAACTATCAGCCGGAATATCGCGTAAGCGACGAAGATTTCCTGAAGCTTATTGCTATTTTGCGCCTGGCGGTCCCCTATACGGGGATGATTCTTTCAACCCGCGAGAGCCCTCAGATAAGAAAGACGGCTTTTAAAATCGGCATCTCGCAGGCATCGGCTAATTCGGCAGCCTCCTGCGGCGGATACGGAAAGCCCAATAATGAAGAGGCTCAGTTTGAGCTTCATGACCAAAGGCCGCTGTATGAAGTGGTAAGCGGCGCCGTTGATGATAAGCTCCTGCCCAGCTTCTGCACCGCTTGTTACCGCCGGGGAAGGACAGGCGAATCCTTTATGGCGTTCTCTAAAGCGGGAGAAATACATAATTTTTGCAGGCCTAACGGGATTTTCGCCTTTGCCGAATATCTGGAAGATTTTGCCCGTAACGGTATCTATGATAAAGGCTACGCGTTGATACATTTTTACATTAATAAAATTGAAGATGAGGATACGCGCAGGAGGACACTTGCGCGGCTTGAAGAAATAAGGCAGGGTAAGCGCGACCTGTATTTTTAGGGATTTATGTGTTACGCGATTCCGGCAAAAGTGGTGCAAAGGGACGGCCCTACGGCTACCATTGATTATTTTGGCGAGAGAAGAAGGGTGCGTAATGATTTTTATCAAGACCTGGCTGTCGGCGAGTATGTCCTGGCGCAGGGAGGGTTGATTATCCGCAAGGTCGCCCCTGAAGAGGCGCGGGCCTCGCTTAAGGGCTGGCGGGAGTTGTTTCTGAAGCTTAAGAAAAAAGACTTAACCCTCAGCCGTAAATCGAAGAATCTTTATCAAACCGCCAACGCCGTCAGGCAGAAGTATTTGGGGAATTCCTGCTGCGTTCACGGGATTATAGAATTTTCTAATTACTGCCGCAACGATTGCCTCTATTGCGGGATAAGAAAAAGCAACGGCAGCGCGCCAAGATACCGGATGTCCGTAGATGAGATAGTAAACGCCTGCCTCTACTCCGCCAGGGAACTTAAATTCAAGGCTTTGGTTTTGCAGTCGGGAGAGGACCTTTGGTACACCGAAGAAAGGCTCCTTGAGGTAGTCAGGAGGGTGATGGCGCTTGAGCCGATGTTATTGATTTTGAGTATCGGAGAAAGGCAGGCTGGGCTGTACAAAAGATTATATGAGGCAGGCGCCAGGGGAGCGCTCTTAAGATTCGAAACAAGTAATCCTGTTTTGTATAAGAAATACAGGCCGGGCTATACCTTAGAGGGGCGCCTGAAGCTTATCAAGGAACTCAAAAAGACGGGTTACCTTGTTTTTACTGGGTTTATGGTGGGGCTGCCGGATGAATCCGCGCAGGACATCGCCAGCAATATCGAGTTGACGCACGCCCTTCGTCCGGAGATGTTTTCTTTCGGGCCTTTTCTGCCTCATCCGCA
>SCPY01000293.1 GCA_004299495.1 bacterium
GTTCTGGCGCGTTAAACTCTGAGGCAAAAAAAATGCAGGACTATATAGTGGTACTGCAGGATAAGGGGCTTATTTTTCCGAAGGATCGGGATGAATTGGCTAAAGAAATAGAACAGGCAAAATCCGTTTTGGGGCCCCGTTTTGAAGAAGGGCAGGATGATTTGGTGTTTACGCCTGAGGAAGAGAAAACCGGTCCTTCAGAGAAAAAGATTGTATCTATCAGAGTAGAGCCTGATTATCTGAGGCTGCCATTAGGCGAGAATGGAGAGCTTGCCGCTATCGGGGTGTACAGCGATAATTCACAGGAAGAAGTTACTGAAACAGCGCAATGGAGGAGTTCGAATGCCGGGGCCGCCGGTGTATCTACGGGAAAAATTTCCTCCATCGCTATGGGAGAAGCCAAAATTTACGCAAGATATCATGATATTGAAAGCGCGCCGGCATTTGTGACGGTGGAACAGCCCAGGTTGATTTCTATAATTCTTTCGCCTCAGCATTCTCAGGTCTCAATACTGGATACGTTATTCCTCAAGGCGGAAGGAAATTTCTCCGACTCTTCCCGCCGGGATATTACTTCTTTGGTTGACTGGGAATTGGATAAACAAAATATTATCGGGGTAAAAGAAGGGAGGGTGAAGCCGGGGATGTTCGGAGAGGCGAAGGTTTATGCTGTATATTCAGGCATAAAGAGCCTTCCCGCAGATATTAAGGTCATTGTGCCCTGGGGTTTCTTGATTACTGCCGGGATTTGCCTGCTTGTTTTAGGTTTGATTATAATATTTTCTGCCCTGTATTTTATAACTGAAATTAAGAAAAAGAAACTAAAGCTTTATATCGAAAATAACCCTAAAGAATTTATCATCAGGCTATATGAGAATATGAGGGGTATTTTGACTATCTTTAATTTAAGCTATGAAAACCATATCCCGCCGCTTTCTTACGCTGCAACGGTGGGCAGCAGATATTACTTGCAAGAAGGCTTATTTTTAAGGTTCACCGTCAGATTTGAAGAGGCCAGATACAGCCGGCATATATTGCAACGCAATGACGCGGCTATGGCGCTGGATGATTATAACAGGCTGCTGGAGATGTTTTTTGGCCATCACAAGCATATTTATTTATATCGTAAATACTGGTTAGCTTTATTTCGCAGAATCCCGTTGTTTATATCTTAGATGTGATTACGGAGGAACTTTAATTTAAGGTGTTCCAAAAAATAATCAATTTTATTTTGATTGTTTCGCTGGTTATCTTTCCCTTTTTCTTGGGATACCAGTTATCTGTTTTGGACAGGGTTTATTTCTTCTGCCCCATTGAGTATGGGCAGGATACGATAATCCTGCGCCACGATGCCTACGGAAGCGGGGATTTTATGGCTGAGAGAAGCGGCTCGCGAAGGCATAACGGTATAGACCTGCAGGCAAGAATCGGCACGGCTGTTTATGCCGCAAGGAGCGGCTGGGTAAAGGAAGCGCGGTTTCATAAAGGAATGGGTAATTATGTGGAACTTAGCCATCGCGGAGGGTACACTACTATTTACGGACATTTATCCAAGATAACGGTAAAAGAGAATCGGTTTGTGCGCCAGGGTGAGAAAATAGGCGAGGTGGGTAAAACCGGAAATGCCAACCAGCGCGGCATTATCCCACACCTGCATATAGAGTTAAGGCATCTGGGTGAGCCGCTTGACCCGATGAAATTCTTGGAATAAAATAAATGAGGTGGACAGATGATAGAATTCAAATCCATTTCCATTAAAAAGCCCGATGATGTAAACATTATCATCGGCCAGGCGCATTTTATCAAAACCGTAGAAGACATTTATGAGGCAATGGTTGAAGCCAGCCCCCAGATTAGGTTCGGACTGGCTTTTTCCGAAAGCTCCGGAGCCTGCCTGGTGCGCGCGGATGGAAATGACGAAGAGCTTAAGAAAATAGCCCAGGATAATTGCCTGGAGCTTGCTTGCGGCCATTGCTTTATTCTTACCTTGCGCCAAGGATACCCCATTAACGTCTTA
>SCPY01000023.1 GCA_004299495.1 bacterium
GTCGGCTTTTAGCAAATTAATACCTAACCTGGTGAAAATATCCGCTGTCCTAAAGAGCAGGCCCATCACATCATTGGTTTTAATCGTCATCTGTGTGGACTTGCCATCACTGCTATCCGAAAAACTAATCTCCGGTTTTGAGCTCGGGAGCTCGGGCAGCTTTTTCTTTACATCATCAATGTCTTGCCCAACGACACCCGTATCCAAAAAGGCCTTTATTTTATCAACCAACTCTTGTTCTAAGCCATCATCATTTGATTCAGAGGCTCTCTTTATCAGAAAACGGTCAAAGACAATTCCTTTTTCTGTGGTATTTATCCAAGCCAGGTGAATATCATAACCCCTGCTAGCAAGGATTCCGGTTATTATCTTGAGCAAGCCGGGCTCATCTTTCGGCACACCTACTACTAACTCCCTATATGGAGTATTATCATAATATACTAACTTAGATAATTCAGCCTTAACTTCACCTCGCGAAGCAGCTTCAAGCAAAGAAAGGTGGCTCTTCTTACGCTTAAATTCAGCACCTGCAATAAAAGGCAGCCCCGTCAATTCGAGATATATTTTTGTTATTCTTTCTCCATACTCCTGGAGGATTTTCTCGAAGTATTCTTCTTCCACTTTCTTCCTCGCCGCCGCCAAACCGCCTTCTTCCGATAACACAGTACTGATGGCCTCAATGGCCTTTGCCAAAAGAAGAAATCCGTTAGAATTATTTTTTTTCTCCTCGGCATCAACCGCCACAAAATCAGCTATACTAAGGAGATAGAGCATTTCAATGCGCTTTAAATCCTTTCCCAGGACATCCGCTGCCTCAATGACAAAGTCAGAATTAGCGGTATCTCTTTTTTGACTAAAAAAGCTCAAGGCGCTGTGATAAGCAACAAGGTAGGAAATAGTTTCTTTATCTTCATCCGTAAGCCCTTCGATACGCCCCAGAATCAGAGGCAACACATCAGCGGCTCCATGCTCTTCGTGGCTAACCTCAAGAAGCTCTTTCTCAGGCCGCTTGCCGATATCATGAAGCAAGGTCGCTAATCTTAAAAGATACATAGCGTTTGGGTCTTGACTAACTTTCTTCATTATGTCAGCTATGGTATTTTTTATTCCCCCATCGCTTCTGGCATCCAGTATATTCCCCGGTAACCCCTCCAAGGCCTCAAGGGCAGCAATGACATGATCTATACGTTTCTCGGTTGTATGCCCCGGATCCCTGGAACTCTCCACATCAAGCACTTTTAATTCCGGGATAGCTTCAAATAGAATCCCATCTTTTAACATTTGTTTTACAGCTGCAATATCTACTTTCTCTATACTTAATAAGTTAATAAGTTTTCCCAAAGCTTCTTGTCTTTCCTTATCCACCGAGGAATCAGCTTTATCCTTTTGCTCTACCGGCGAGGAGGCAGGTTTTTTAGATACTACCTTCCTTATTATTTCTTCTAAATCTCTCTTTACCACCGTAGGCGTAGCCTCTTCCCGTAACAACTTATCCGAATATTGCTTCATGAATTCCCCGGAAATTACTTTCGAAACTTTGCTCAAAGCCATACCTATAGCTAATTCTTCTTGGTCGAAAATCTCCAGCTCAACAAATACATCTATCAATACTTCGTGATATAGCTCGAACAATTTTTTATAAGCCGATAGCCTCTCTTCTGTTAATAATTTATCTTCCATTTCCAAGATAACCTTTATTGTGTTTGGGGTAACATATTTAAGATAATCACCATATCCCAAAGTGCTCTCTGCTAATTCCCGCATAAAATCAAACTTTTCTCCTAATTTTTCTCTCAATAAGTTAGCGTTACCGGTTTTATATATTTGCATCACGAAATCTTCGCCAAACTTCTTAATAAGAGCATCTACAAACCTGCGCTCGTTTTTGTAGGGTAATCTGGAGTCAATATTATCCCTCAGAACATCTTCATAAGAACTTCTTTTAAATATAGCATTTAACAGCCGTTCCTCAACAGGCAGATGGGATAACTCCTCCCTGATTAGCCTGGCAATTTGCGACCTGCCCGCAGCAATCTCTATAACCGTCTTCCCCTCCAAATGTGTCGTCATTCCTTCATCTATATATCTGGCTATCACATCCTTCGCTCCAAAACCGTTTTTCATATGCCAATCTTCATGGCTAAGTGTTAATACCAGATCCAGCGCTTTCGATCCGGACGCATTTACAGCAATAATGCCGAAATATCCATCGCCGTCTTTAGCTAATTTTGTTGCGGTTCCATTGATTCCGCTACCAATGCCTAATATCCTGCCTAACAATGAACCCTCATCAAGAAAAAGCACTCTATTTTTATTGAACTGCGGAATAACTCTTTTAATTGCTTCAAGAACCTCGGCCTGTAACCTGGCAGGTTTGTCGCTATGGCGTCGAAGTATACTTAGCATCTCCCTAAAGCTGACTGCTTTTTCCAATTCAGACCGTAATACATTTGCAGCATCTAAATCCTGTTTTATCTCCTCTAATGTTTTTCGATATTCTTTAATCAAAAAATCTGGATACTTCTTCACTATGATGCTCTGCAATTTTCCTTCCCTTCTCCTCAACCCCTCCTCTGCGTCATCAACATACCTACCTATCTTTAACATAAACTTTTGAATGGCTAATACTTCTTCTTCCGAAGAAATTGGCCTGACTGCCCCATTTATGGGTGAGCTGGCGCCCCTGATTCTCGCACCTTCATTGTTTATTATTACTGATTCCATTCCCTTAAAACCTGCGCCTTCTAACAGCTTCAGCCTCTCGGGTGTTACGGCATCTGCCAATTCATTAACCTTCCTTATTACCTTGTAATCCCTTGAATAGTCAAACTCATATCGCTTTCTTACGCCCGCGCCAACAACAGTAAATAAAGTACCTGCCAATATCCTGGCTACTCTACGCAGGGCATGGCCTCCCCGGATGGCATCGCTGGAATCTTTTACATAGTTAACCCCTGCCAACGCTACTGTCTCAAAGGGGGTAGTTTTCCAGTAATCACCTCCTTCGATATCGGCCCGCATTAGCTCAATCTTTATGCCCAGGCCGTTATTGTCGTATTTTTGATCCCGAGATTGTATTTGCTCTTTGTATTGCTCTTTCATCATATAGATATAATAATTATCACCTTCCTGAAATACCCAATCTCCGTACCCTATACTTCGGAAGTTCTTATACCAAGAATCATCATCAGGCATATCCTCAATCTTCACCAATTTCTCATTGATAAAGGCAGCATAGAATCCCGCTTCCTTTGCTATCTGCTTCCAGGCTTTAACCGGCAGGATTGGGTTGCCATCCTTGTCGCTATTATAAGAAAGCCTATGCATAACCTCATGCCAGATAGTTTCGCGCATATCTTTTTTGCTTAACCCTTTCTTGATCTCCACTCCGGTAAACGTATCAGTCCATGTTTGGCCAAAAACACGTTCCGACAGGTCATTTCTATCCAATATTAAAGGAATTGGAATTCTAATCATCTGCGTAAGAGTTTTTGGCAGCCAGCGGATGATACTCTTGTAAAACTCAATTTCTGCAGGGTTGACATAACTCATAAGATCTATGTTCATCTCCTCCCTGATATAGCGCACAAACTTTAAATATTCTGTCAGCTCCTTTATGTATTTGCTGTCTTTATCGCTGCCTTCCTCAAAAGCTTTAATTAATTCAGAAAGTTTATCTATGTCAATTCTTTTTTCACCGTCATATTCGGCCTTAGCCGTCAATATAAAACCGTGAATGGCCCGCAAAAGCTTTTCTCCGGAAGGTTTTAAGTTTTTTAGCGAATTTAAAACCTCAGCTGCGCTGTTAGCGCCGCCGTTATTGCCGGATCCCATTGCGTTATTTAACACCGGAGATGAAGATAAGCTGTCCCTATCTTCCTCTTCCTTTTCCTTAGCATTAGAAGCAGGATTATTCCGAGAATTCAATGCCTTAAGCATGCCGGCAAGAAAAGGCAGAGCCGGCAAAGGCACACCTTTGCTTTTGTCAGGAGCAATGGGAAGATTTCTTGCCGGAGCAATTGACCCATCAGGACTAACGTGAAGTAACTTAGCAGATGCCGATGCTTCTTGCATATACCTTAACATCATCTTCTCGCCAAATCTGCTAAAGCCATCCGGCTCATCATAAAAATGACGATTATTTTTCCTCTCTTCATTCAACACCTCAAGGCTTATTCTCAGCAAAAGCTCCCATTTTGCAGGAATTCCCCTTTTTTTAAGCCCGCGCATTATCTCATACAAGACAGCCCTGGCGCCTTGATGGGCTTCAGAAGCGTATATCCTGCCTCCCTCTTTTGCAGTTTCACCTACTCGAAGGTAATGTTCCTCGTATCTAAGAAAATTATGCAGCTTATTCATTGAACCCATTCCCTTGACTTTTTCTAAATAAGTATTGCCTAATAAATCCGCAATAAATTCATGCAGAATATCTGCTGATAGGCTTGTATGATTTATCCCCATCATATTTAAAATACGGTGAGCTATTTCATGAGATAGGACGGCATTGAAAGCTGCGCCCATATCCTTTGGCCCGAATTCACTTTCTAATCTATTTAAAAACTGTATACCAACCTTAAGACTCGCGTCAATATCAAGGTCATCCACAAATCTGGCTTCTTTAATCACATAATTCGCAATAGAATATACAGCGTCGTCCGGAAGACTCCTCCCGAGAAAAGGAGACCATAAAGACTCCGTAAAGAAGACAACCTCAATAATCCTTTTCTTCAACTCAATATCGTCCTTGGGAATTGCTGTTGAAGGCGCCGGCAGAGAGCGCGCCACCTGTAAAGCTTCATAGGTCTCAAGTAGGCCTAGAATATCTTTTATGGTCTGGCTGGGTTCTGCTGAGACCCCTAAAGTATTTCTGACGACCCTGATAGCTCCCATAGGGTTGCCTGCCTGCATTAACAAGCGTAAAGCTGCTTCCCTTACTGAGGCAGACATCTCGGGATGACTCAGAAGAATAGAAATAAGGTAACTTGCATCTTTATTGCGCAAAGTAATGTAATAGTCAAACGAATTATAGAAACTGCCAAGAAGGTATACGGCAATATCACTATCCAAATCATGCAAGTTCAAACCGTAGAGAACAAGAGATCTTATATCTTCGTAATAAGGACTTTTAGATAGCGTGGAAAATAAATCGTCTATTGCCTTTTTCTTAACCTCCGCAGGAATGTTTTTATTTAAGATGACGTCCTGCACCCGTAAAACATTTAACACCTCTTCCCTAAACTTAAGTTGTTCGGTCGTATAACCCGGTTTTGCTTTGGCAAATACAGATAGTAATCTTTTCTCTTCTTTTTCCTGCTGTTTTTCTTCTTTAGCTACATTCTGGTTTGTTATTGTATCAATATTTGCTGATCCGGCAGAAAATACCAACATGATTCCGGTCAAGATAGCCGCTATCTTTGACGGCCAAGAAATGCTACCCTTTCCTTGCGTGGTAATCGGAACTAACCAATTGTGAGTATCCTCTTTTTTTATGGGCGAACTGGCGCCATTGTAGGCAATCATCCGGAGAGGCGAAAAACCAGTTTTAGGGTCAACACCGAGATTAATTAATATCCCCCCACTCGTATACATCCTGTTTAACCCTGCAAGCTTCTCTTTTAACTGGTATTCGCCTTTTTGAAAGGAGGCAAGATATTCCTGCCAGATGGCATCTTTTGACCAGGGAAATTCGGATTCCAGGCCCTTGAGCCAGCTTTGGCCTATGGCCTGAGCATAGGGGTTCTTGGATTCGCGGGTTTGTGAGTTCTTGCGCTTAAACCACTGGGCTAAGATTAAAGAGTGGTATATCTGGCGCAAGGGGGCGTAGTTTTTCCCGGAGTTGACTTCTTTGGTTATCTCCGGGATAACGATTGTTTTCATCAGCTGTTCAGTGAGGTTTTTGAGCTGGCCTTTGTGCTGGCTTTGGACCTCTACCTCTTTATTCCAACTCTTGGCTTTAAGAGAGAGGTATTCGGATTCCAACAAGACTTTGAGCTTGGCTTGAGTTACCAGGGCTCCGTCTTCGGTCTCCATTACCACTGCCTCATCCGGAACTATCCAGACCCGGTTAGAGGTAGTGATGGCGGTTTTCTTGAGCTTACCTTTACCTAAAAGCAGTTCTGCCTGCGTATAGAGCTCTTCCCAGAACTTCTTACCTATGGGGTTCTGGGGATTAAGGAATTGCGCTACATCCTTCTTTAGCTTGAGGTCCTGTTCTAAAAGAAGCTTACCCATATCGGTCTGGGCAAGTTCAAGTGAGGTGATTCTTCCCGGTTCATCCGGCCTTAAGTTTACCCAGAGGGAGCTTTCCGGTAAGGTGAGGCCGATAAAGAAGTAGTGGATGAGCTTCTTTGCCTCCTTTTCCAGGCCCGCATTGGAATTTTCCGGAGCTATGCTTGTACCTTTATCCAGAAGGAAGTTAAAGTAGTTGTAGGGATTAGCAGAGTTGACGCTGAGGTATTTTAAGGTGGGAGGGTTAAAATTATGGGCTGGTGGGGTTAGAATTGGGACAAAGGCCTGGCCATAGCAAGTCAGGGTATTCTGGAAGAAGAAACAAGCTGCCAGAAGTAAGCAAATAACTCTTTTTATTCCTTGGGGTATGGCCATATTTGATATAAGGATTGGTTAAATAAAAGATACCACAGAAATAGGCGGATTCAAGGCTAAAAGGAGGGTTTCAGGAAAGCGCTTTCTTGTTGGGGTAAGCAGTTGGGAGGAAAAGGGGATACTTTTTTACCTCCTGCCAAGGGATACCAAAAAGAACTTCAAAGTCTTTCTTACGTCGTGCGTTTCAAAGTAGTGAACCAATAATATCTTTTCATTTAAATGTATCAAACCAATCAATAATTTTATCGTTTATATTCCTTGGATATTCATGGCCGCCTTCGTATGTTTCATAAATCACATCCGCCTTATTCGCCTTTAATATAGATAGCGTTTCTTCAAACTCTGACATTGTATTAGTGCTATCTTTTGTGCCTTGGATAAGATAAAACTTTAAACCTTTTGCGTTATGCATATAAGGAACAACCCAATCCCTCAACATACCGCTGACAGGGGCGCTCGCCGTAAATAAGAAGGAATTCTTTAAATATAAATAATAAGAAAAGTGTGCCCCCGCCGAATGTCCTGTTAGAAATATCCTACGCTGATCTATAGGGTATTCCCTTGTTATTTGATTTAACATATCCTTTACGAAATTCTCATTTAAACGCCTGTCTGTTCGATACTCTATTTGGGGACACGCGATAAAATATCCCCTTCCTTTGGCCGGATAAAACCATAAAGACAAAAAACCTTTTGCCTGCCCGCCAAAACCATGCAGACCTATAATTAAAGGATATTTGTCTTGTTGGCCGTGATTTCGCAAATAATTCTCAGGGGTCGACAAGAAATATTTATTATCGAGCAGATTGTGTTCAATAATTTTTCCCCCAATCTGCTGCTCTTGGGCAAAAATAAATGAAGGTGTTAAGATAAACAAAAAAATTAAATTAAGAAAAGCAATCATCGCTGTCCCTGTTTTGGTGCGTTCATAATATCTTTCCTGCCCAGTTTTTTCAGCGACAGTGACCTCAAAGTGTCTGCAATCGACGATCTCGGGGTGGTAATACATTCTACTACCTCCGAAATTCAGGAGAAACACATGCGGGGAACTTTGCCATTCTCAACTAAAAAAAGCATTGACTCCTAATCGTCGCTATGAAAGTATTCTTTAATCATTTCCCGCAATTCCTTGTCATGCGGGAGATTTGCCTGCTTTGTATCATCCAAATCCATATCGTCCAGGGCGTCTTTTGTATAGGATTCGGTAACGGCAAATTTATCCAGAATGTTATTTTCGTCTAAGAAGCGGCTTGTCCGGGTAAAAACAGAGGCGCTTTCGTCAAAATAGCTTCTGGGCGAACGGTCAAGATGGGGTTTTAGCAAAAAGAGGTTTTCCTTAGCCCGGGTTGCCGCCACATAGAGCAGGCGCCGCTCTTCTTCAATGGCGTCGCTATCCTCCAAGGCAAGATAACTCGGGATATGCCCCTCGCAAAGATAGAGGATAAAAACCGTATGCCACTCCAGCCCTTTCGCGGAATGAATGGTAGATAAGGTAACCCGGCCATCGTCCCTGTCTTTTTTCCCTGCCTCAGCTAAGCTTCTTTCCGGCGGTTCCAATGCCATATCGGTTAAAAACTGCTCCAGGGACTTATATCGGCCGGAAATACGTATCAAGGAATCCAGGTCATTTAACCGCTTATTAAAATCATCATATTTTTCTTTGAGCAGCGGTTGATAATGCTCTAAAAACAATTCCAACATATCCGCCGGGCTGTTGGCATTCACGTCAACCTTTTTCAACAGCTCAAAAAGCCCGGACACTTGCGGCTTTTTACGGGAAATCTTATCTTCGGCGGCCACTACAAGCGGGTTCTCTTTGCGGGCGGTTATCTCGCCGATAATACCCTCGGCTGTCTTAGGGCCTACCCCGGGCATTAAAAGCAAGAGCCTATGCCAGCTCACATGGTCAGAGGCATTATGCGTAATCCGTAAGTAAGATAAGATATCCTTTATATGCGCCGCCTCCACAAATTTTTGCCCCCCGTATTTGGCAAAAGGAATGTTACGCCGGGAGAGTTCAATCTCCAGCTCGTTAGAATGCCATCCGGAGCGAAAAAGCACCGCGATGTCATTCAGCTCAAGCCCCTCTTCCCTTAACTCCAGAATTCTTTCCGCCACATATTCCGCCTGCGCGCGCTCATCCCGGGCCTCAACATAAACCGGAAGGCCCTTGCCGGGTTTATGGCTATAAAGCTGTTTATCAAAACCATCTTTTGCCTGATGGATGATCTCATTAGTAAAACTAAGTATGGCCTGGGTGGAGCGATAATTTTCTTCCAGCTTAATAATCCTGGTATGCTTAAATATCCTGGGGAAATCAATAATATTCTTAAAATTTGCCCCGCGAAAAGAATAGATACTCTGGGAGTCGTCTCCCACCACCATTATATTCTGGGATTGTTCAGCCAATAAACAGACAATATGCGCCTGGAGCTTATTGGTATCCTGGTATTCGTCAACCATGATGTATTTATACCTTCCCGCCAATTTCAGGCGCAGCTCTTCGTTTTCGGTCAACAACTTTTTAAGGTACACCAGAAGGTCATCGTAATCCAGGAGAGATTTTAAACGCTTGTAATCGGCGTATTCCGACTGTATCTTTTTTATCTGCTCCTGCCATTCCATAAACTGCGGATACTCCGCGTATACAATCCGCTCAATGCTCTCGGACTTATTTACGCTTTTTGAAATGATATCCAAGAGCGCGCCCTTGCGGGGAAAACGCTTTTCCGACTTATGGAAACCCAGCTTCGCGCGAATAAGGTTAATGGTATCCTCGCTGTCGCCGCGGTCTAAGATGGTGAAATTATTGGAGAGATTCAAAAAGCGGGCGTATTTTCTTAAAATAAGGTTAGCGAAAGAATGAAATGTCCCCCCGGATACCTTGCTGCAGCGTTCATCTAGGATTGAGGTGGCCCTCTTAAGCATCTCTTCCGCCGCTTTCCGGGTGAAGGTAAGCAGAAGTATCTCCTCGGGCCTTATGCCCTTTTCCACTAAATAAGCCACCCGGTAAACCAGGACGCGGGTCTTGCCGCTTCCTGCCCCGGCAATCACCAAATACGGCCCCTCGGTTGAACGCACCGCCTCGGCCTGTGAAAGATTCAGCTCTTTCTGGTAGTCTACCTGCCGCATAGAATATAAGATTATTTTGCCACTAACTCCGAGATCTTAAAGATGGGCAGAAACAGCGCTATCACAATGCCTCCAATAAC
>SCPY01000294.1 GCA_004299495.1 bacterium
GTTTAAGATAGTCTGGTCAAAACTTTCAATGCCGTAATTTACCCTGATGCATCCCGATTCCTTCATCATCCGTAAAATTGATGGTTTTGCGCGGTCCAGCCTTCCGTAGCAGTCCCACTTTACCTTCAAGTTTTTTATCATGCCGCAAAGCGCGGTGACAAAATTTTCGCTTGCCATCAGGTATGAATCAAGAAAGGTAAAATGCCGCACGCGGTAGTTTACAGCCAGATTTTTTACCTCATTAAAGACATATTCCGCTGACCTGCCCCTTATGCCGGCAACCGCGCTGTAACAAAAGTTGCAATTATTGGTGCATCCGCGGGCGGAGATTATCGTGCCAGGGCGGACATACCTGCGCATATCTATGAGCCCGTAATTAATGGGATAGCCGTCCAAAAATTTAAGCGGCTGCCTTGAGGCAGTTACAACTATATTGCCATCATCGCCATTGAAGGCAATCCCTTTTACTCCTGCCAGGCCCTTTCCGTCGCGTATGGCCTTTACCAGCTCTACGGAAGTCTCTTCTCCGTCGCCTAGCACACATACATCTATTGCCGTATTTTTAAGCACGTATTCATAATTGGAAGAGGCCAAGATACCGCCCAGGATAACCTTCGCCTGCGGCTTAATCTTTTTTACCTCCGCGGAGATCCAGCCTGCGTAATTAAAAAGCGTGGTGAGCGCGGAAACGCCGACAATATCATAATCGCCTGACCTGACATGAGAAAGCACTTCTTCTTTTTTAAGCCTCAAGCCGTCTATGTCAAGAAAATCAACCTCAATGCCGTTTTTGCGCAAGGCGCTTTCCACGTAAAGTATTCCCACCGGTATGTACCAGGCCGGCTGCCGGTTAAAAGGCAAGGTGCATAATAAAACGCGAGCCATAAATTCAGCCTCCCTCCCGCAATTGGTCGCATTGCCCGCAAAGAGGCAATTTTGCAAAATCAGCTTCCCTGTGAATCTTCCTGACACTGTTATAGTGCGAGCTGTTCCAAATGGCGCTGATGGTCTCCTTCTTAATGTCTCCGGCGCGCAGTTTCGCGTTAAAGTCATAACAGCATAGGGCCACAGAACCGTCCCAAAGTATCTGTATGCCGAAGAAAGGAAAACCGCAGGATTTCCTTCCGTCTCTTGCCACAGGATTATTATATTTCCTTCCGTCCACCCAGTTGTGCGCGCAGAATTCCTCGACCCTGTCATTACAGCGCTTGTCTATCTTGGACGACCAGAAATCGAGGAACTTCTGCCTTTCCTCAATATTGTCGCTTAAAGGCAGAAACTGTATCTTGATCTGCGGGGAGGATGACTTCAGCTCTTTTCTCACTTTAATGAGGTTCAGAATATTTCCAGTAGTGGCCTCAAAATCAAGGCCTTTGTGTATCTTCTCGTAAACATCCTTGCCGAATCCGTAAATGCTTATCTTAAGCGAATCAAGGCCTGAGCATACCAGGCCACGGGCTATTGAATCATTTAACAAAGAGGCATTGGTTACAAAGTAGGCCCTTCTTATCCCCTTTTCCTTGGCATAGCGGATTTTTTCTATTAGCTTCTTATCCAACAGGCATTCCCCGAATCCGTTTAAGTGCAGCTCCTTTACCTCTTTTCTGGGAACGCATTCGTCAATAATCTTGCTGAATAACCCAAAGTCCATTATCCCGGTTTTTCTGCTGAGCTTCTCTCTCGGGCAGATAATACAGCTGGCATTGCAAATATTAGTGCTTTCTATATGGATTACCTCCGGAAAGGCAATACTGCCTCCCATGTGGTAATAATAGTAATTCCTCAGCCTTGCCGGTAAAACGCAAAAAAATCTGCTGGCTAAATTATTCATATGCGCTATTCTTTACGGCAATAGATAACCAGATGGCTGCCGTTATTTGCTAATAATATCCCAAGCCTTAGCGTAAACATAAGCGGGGCGAATAATAAAATATAGGCGCAGAAAGCCGCAAATGAGCGCTTGCGCAGCCTCCTAAGCGCCTCCCTTCGGCTTTTACTTAGGAACTGCCTGTGCCCGCGGCTAAGTGGGTAATACATTGCATCTCCTGTCGCAGCATTCAGTGTTTTAAGGCACTGAAAACCGGCCTTTTCGCATAAGAGTTTGAGGTTATGCGCGTTAAAACCGAAGATGTGCCGCGGCGGGTCAACAAAACCCCAGGCCCTCCTTACTGCCTTTAAATAATCGCGCAAATTAAGCCTGCCGCCTGCCTTATCCGCTTTTATTTTTTTAAAAGCGTCCAGAAAATATAATTTCAATATATGCTCAAGGCTTTGCGTGTTTGCCGTCTCCAGAACAAAGAACCCCCCCGGCTTTAGGATACGGTAAACTTCTTTAAGGAATTTGAGCGGTTCAGGCAGGTGCTCAATAAGCTGGCGGGAATTAATCAGGCTAAACCGATTGTCGGAGAAATTACATTCCTCAAGCCCCTTTACCAATACATTTATACCAAAGTTTTTCTCTGCGAATTCGGCGGCGCCGGTATCTAAATCCACTCCTACGGCATTAAGCCCGTTCTCCTTTGCCCCGAAACAATAGTATCCGTTGCCGCAGCCGATATCCAAATAATCAGCTCCGGGTAATGACGGCGCATAACGCCGCGAAACCTTTAACTGGCCGGCAATAACACGCGCTGCTATCTCGGCATTCTCCCTGCTATACTTCGCTTCGAACTCGTTAAAGGCGAAATTTTCGTAAAAACCCTTCAGCTGCTCCTGCTGAGGAAGAGGCGAGGTAAACACAAGGCCACAGCTATTGCAACGGTAGATAGCATAATCTCCCTGGCCTATGATAAATTCAAATTTATCCCCTGCGCAGGCAATGCATTCCCGAATGATATTCCCTGCCCTACCGTTCAAATCAAGAAAGGGCGCGATATACCCGAAGGTTTGCTCTGCCACGTCTTTATGCCTTGCAAAAAATGCCTCTGCCGCCTGCCTGGTACTTTCCTGCCTTTGCCTGTTATTTATTACCCCTGTTATTTCTTTAAAAAGCGAATCCGCCTCCCTTACCTCAACTGCCAGCCCCTCACGTAAGAAGGTATCGGCCAATTCTCTGAAATTATTCATATAGGCGCCGAATAAAACAGGCACGCCAAACCTCGCCGGCTCAATGATATTGTGCCCGGAAAAAACATCCCCCATGTTCACCAGGCTTCCTCCGACAAACGCTACCTTTGCCAGCGAATAAATATCTGCCAGCTCTCCCATGGTATCCAGCAGAATAACATCCTCATTAACTCTCCTGCGCCCGTTATTAAAGGCTGTTCTTTTTACATAATCAAGATTCTTATCTATTAGCAGGCCTTCAATGGCCGCCGTTTCTTGAAGCAGGCGCGGGGCCAATATCATTACCGCTGCCGGCACCGCGGCTTTTACCTTCTTAAAGGCGACTAACACATCCGCTGTTTCCGAAAGATGCACATTTCCCGCGACAAATACCGGGCTGTTATTATCTATGTTAAATTGCGGATGATAACCAGCATTACCGGCATCTTTACAGAAGGCGATGCTTGCCTCGCCTAATTTAAGGTTTCCGCACTGTGCAATCCTGTTTGCAGCCGGTATCCTGGCAAATAATTCCCTAACATCATCTTCGCTTTGCATGCAAAAAAATTCAATGTTCTCAAAAACCTCTCGCGAAGGGATAAACCTGTAGTCATAGAAATAGCGCACCCCCACGGAACGACTGCTTTTATCGGTGCATATACCGCTAACAAGAAAAACAGGGATGCGGTTTTTCCTGCAGATCCTGACAAAATTCGGCCATACGTCCACCTCCGTGATAATCACGGCCACAACCCTAAAATGCCCGATAAACCTTTTTAGCGC
>SCPY01000295.1 GCA_004299495.1 bacterium
TTTTGCCGGCCATTCAGAAGCCGGAAAATCTACAATGGCAACACTGTTAAAAGATAAGGCAGAAATACTCTGCGATGACCGGATGATTGTGCGAAGAAACGATGGCGGTTTTAAAATCCACGGTACCTGGAGCCACGGGGATGTCCCTGAGGTTTCGGCCAGCTCCGCGCCTCTAAAAGCAATTTTTTTCTTAGAAAAGGCAAAGGAAAACCGCGCTACTCTGATAGAAGACAAAAGAGAGATGAGTAGTCGGCTTCTGGCCTGTCTTATCAGGCCGTTTGTCACTGCTGATTGGTGGGAAAAGACACTTTCGCTGATAGAAAGAATTGCAGCTGAAGTTCCCGGATATATATTAGAGTTTGAAAAGAGCAAAAAGGTAGTGGATTTGCTGGAGAGACTCTAAAAAGGAGGTAGCAAGATGAAGAAAGAAAGTAACATTGGAGCGAAGAAGCAATGGGTCAGGCCAAAGCTGATTGTGTTAATTAAGGGGAAATCAGAAGAAGGGGTGCTAGCTACCTGCAAAGTTTCCGGCTCGGGCGGAGGTAATCAGAGCTCATTCTTTGCCTGCTACTGGCCTAGTAGCTGTGGCGGCGTCTGTTGGACCAGCAATCCCAGCTGACTCACATTGGCTATTGTTTTTGGGAATTTAGCTCTAAGTAATGAAAAACAATTCTTATATTGAGAAACTGGATATAAGTAAAACCTTGCTCTGGAAAGGCCGCGGGACAATCCTGGGCCGGCTGGATATAGAGCTTACCGAGCGCTGCAACAATAACTGTATTCATTGCTGCATAAATTTACCCGCTGATGATTCTGTTGCCAGAGATAAAGAGCTCTCCACCGCAGAAATAAAAAATATCCTTAAAGAGGCGGCTTCTCTGGGGTGTTTAAGCGTGCGCTTTACCGGAGGCGAGCCGCTTTTGAGGGAAGATTTTGAGGAGTTATATATTTTTTCCCGCAAATCAGGCCTAAAGGTCATACTTTTTACCAATGCTACCCTGATTACCAAGCATCTGGCGGATTTATTTTCGCGCATCCCGCCTTTAGAAAAAATAGAAGTCAGCGTTTATGGGGTGAAAAAAGAGTCGTATGAAGGAGTAACCCGCTCACCCGGCTCTTTTGCCGCGGCACAGAGAGGGATAAAACTATTGCTTGAGAAAAAAATCCCTTTTGTGGTTAAGGGCGCGTTACTGCCCTACAATAAGGATGAAATAGAGGAATTTAAGGCCTTCGCAAAAAAAATCCCCGGGATGGATAAGCCGCCGTCATATTCCATGTTTTTTGACCTGCGCTGCCGGCCAGGCGGCAAGAAAAACGAGGCAATAAAAAAACTCAGGGCTACGGCAGAACAAGGGTTAGAAATCCTTACCCGAAGAAAAGATGAATATCTGAAAGGGATGAAAGAGTTCTGCTCTAAGTTCATAGGCCCATCCGGGGATAAGCTTTTCTCCTGCGGCGGGGGCTGTAACGGCGGATGCGTGGATGCCTACGGTAAATTTCAGCTCTGTATGATGCTGAGAGCCCCGGATACAGTTTATAATTTAAGAAAGGGAAGCCTGAAAGAGGCCATGGAAAATTTTTTCCCCAGGATAAGAGAAATAAAGGCCTCAAGCAGCGAATACCTTAAGCGCTGCGCCCGGTGTTTTTTAAAAGGCCTTTGCGAACAATGCCCGGCAAAGTCCTGGACGGAATCCGGAATCCTGGATACCCCTGTAGAATATCTCTGCGAGATTGCCCATAGCCAGGCAAGGTTTTTGGGGCTGTTGAGCGGCTCTGAGTATGGCTGGGAGGTAATCAATTGGCAAGAGAGGATAGCTAATTTGGCTAACAGGCTTTAAAAGTGGAAATGGAAGCAAGAGCATGACAAAGAGTCGGAGCGTTAGAAAGAAGAAATGGTCTAGGCCAAAGCTGATTGTGTTAACCAGAGGTAAGCCTGGCGATGGTTTGTTAGTTATCTGTAAACATCTCGGTGGCAGTTACCATGGCCCTATTGAGAGTTGGATTGGGTGTTATTATAACTTTGTTGGAACTGACCCTCCTATGCAAGGTGATTGTGTGATATGCTCCGCCATGTCGACATCGTAGTCCAGCCCATTAGTCCTTGGCCTCTTGGATGGTTGGTTCTTGGGCTGCTTTTGGCAGCCAGGGGAGGCTCTTGGGGTTGCTGAATAACTCCGAAAATGGCTGGGAGGTGGCAAGCTGGAAAGAGAGGATAGGGGATTTGATGGCGAGGTTCTAAAAAACCGCAAAAGGAGGGGGTGTTGGCTGCTTGTAAGCTTGGACTCGTTGGGTCTTGGACCCCGGGGGATTGGAATACAGGGTGTATGTATGCCGAAGATTGCATCCCGTGTACTACAAAGAGCGCATCGTGAACTCTTGAATATCGTTCCTCTCTATGGATAAAACACAATTTAAGCTATTCTTAAAATTCTTCAAATATCTCCTTCCTTACCGCAAGAGGCAGTTCGCCATCCTTATCTTAAGCTGTTTAAGCGTTTTTCTTGGCCTGGTAAATCCTTATTTAAGCAAGCTCATCGTGGACAAGGCCATCCTCAATAAGGAATTAAGGCCATTCATTGCCCTGGGGTTACTGGGCACAGTGGTGTTTATCTTTAATGGCCTGCTTGCGGCAGTGGAGGACTTCCTGAAGAGAGGCCTGCGCTTAAAAGTTACCTTTGATTTGAATAAAAAGGTATTTGGGCATCTCCAGGGTTTTTCCTTAGGCCTTTTCCGGGATAAATCCACCGGCGAACATATTTTCAAGATGCATTATGATATTGAGAGGGCGGCGGATTTTATTGTTTGCGTGCCGGAAGAATGCATCCATATCTTTCCCAGATTATTATTTATCCTGGCGATTATATTTTTTCTGGATTGGCAGATGGCATTATTGGCGATGTTTCTTGCGCCGGCCCTCTATTTACCGGTTTATTATTTAACGAGCAGGATGCGCAGAATATTGGAGGAATTTGTCGCCCAATCACAGGATATCTTCAGGATGCTGGAAGAGGCATTCTCGCATATCTATCTAATTAAGGCATTTGCCAAAGAAAAGGCCCAGATGAGGGCATATCTGAGGGCTTTAATCCGTAAGACAAGGGTGGGTTTAAAAAATATAAGATTAGAGATAATTGGCAGTTTTGCTATGGTGAGTTTTGAGCGGGTGATTATCGGCCTGATTGCCTTTTTCGGCGGATACCAGATTATTAGAGGCAGGATAAGCCCTGGCAGCCTTACCGCCATAATGATATACCTGAGCCAGCTGATTAATTTGCAGAGCAGGTTCGCCTTTTTCCTGCAGAGGGCATCTCTGGGGATGGTATCCTGCCGGCGTTTAGATAAGATTCTGGAAGAAATGCCCGGCCCAGGTGAGATAACGGGAGCAAAAAAGATAGCGCTTAAGGGCTCGGGTATCCAATTCCGGAAGGTAAGTTTTGGTTACCGGCCGCAGGAATATATTTTTAAGGATATGGATTTAAATATAGAAAAGGGTTTTATTGCCCTGGTCGGGCCTTCGGGATGCGGCAAGACCACGATATTAAATCTGGTTTTGAGATTAGAGCAACCCTGGCGGGGCGGGATATTTATTGACGGCTATAATACCGCGGGGTTAGACGCTTCATCTTTAAGAAACCAGATAGGGATAGCCCTGCAAAATCCCTTTTTATGGAACGATACCGTAGAGAATAATATAAAATATGCCAGGGCAAAAGCAGGCGATGAGGAAATAGCGCAGGCGGCAAGCATAACAGCCGTTGATGATTTTGTCCGGGATTTACCCTGCGGGTATAAAACAATAATCGGCGAGAGTGGCTGTAAACTTTCCGAAGGCCAGAAACAAAGGATTGCCCTGGCCAGGGCCCTGATAAAAAGGCCAAAAATCCTGCTTCTTGATGAGGCAATGTCTTCGCTGGATTCGGCAAGCGAGGAGGGGATAGTCCGGGAATTAAGGAAATTGCCCATTAATATAGTTATTGCCGTATCTCACCGGTTGTCCACGGTGATGGCCTGCGATTTGGTATATTTTTTAAAGAGCCCGCAGAAAGTGATTGTCAATAGCCCGCAGCGGCTTCTTGAGGAAGACCGGGATTTTTATGATTTATTCGCAGGGCAGATAAAAGATTCCATCCTGGCAGATTAACGTAAAGAAAACAGGATGCCGGCAAGAGCCCAGAAGATAAGCGATACTTCGGGCAGGAAGAAGGTAAGATCAGCGAGGTTGTGGATGAGAAATGCAACGCAGGAAGTCAAGAGTAAAGCGGTTTGAGTCTTAGAAGGCCCGCATTTAAGAGATTGTAGATTATATTTGACGATAGAGAGAATCAGCCAGATAAAGGCAAGCAGGCCAAAAATTCCCGTTTCCGCCCAGAGCTGCAGGTAGGAGTTGTGCGCGTAGCGGGAGCGGAGAAGATCAAAGTTTCCCGGGCCGATGCCGGCGAGGGGATGCGATTTGATCAATTCCAGGGTTTCCTGCCAATAAGTCAGCCGCATTACAATAGAGAAGATCGGTTGAAG
>SCPY01000296.1 GCA_004299495.1 bacterium
GGATGTGCGCCTTGAGGAGATGCCAAGGCCTAAGATTGGCAGGGGTGAGATCCTGGTAAAGATGAAAGCATCCGGCATCTGCGGCTCTGATGTGATGGAGTGGTACCGGATTAAAAAGGCACCGCTTGTGCTGGGCCATGAAATGGCCGGGGAAATTACCGAAATCGGGGAAGGGGTAAAGAACTATAAAGCCGGAGACAGGGTTTTTGTTTCTCACCATGTGCCCTGCAATGCCTGCCGGTACTGTTTGGCCGGAAACCATACTGCCTGCGAAACCCTGCATGCCACCAATTATTTTCCCGGAGGATTCTCCGAATATATCCGCGTTCCGCGGCTTAATGTTGAACGGGGAGTATTTGTCCTGCCGCCTGAATTATCTTTTGAAGACGGCACATTTGTTGAGCCGCTTGCCTGTATAATCCGGGGCCAGCGCATGGCGGGGTTTAGGCAGGGCATGAGCGTGCTCATTTTAGGAAGCGGGATTTCGGGGTTGCTTCATTTATTGCTGGCTAAAGCCTGCGGCGCCGAGCGGATAATCGCGACAGATATAAATGAATACCGCTTAAAAACGGCAAAAGAATCGGGAGCGGACGCCGTGATTAACGCCAATGAAGACGTAATTTCCTTTTTGCGTAAGAATAATGAGAATAGGCTGGCGGATTTGGTGATTATTTGCGCATCCGCTACTTCTGTTTTTAACCAGGCATTGCAAGCGGTTGAGCGCGCCGGGACAATTTTGTGCTTCGCGCCCACGGAGCCGGGCGTTACTCTGAATATTCCGGTGAATGATTTCTGGCGCAAAAACATAAAGATTGTCCATTCTTACGGCGCCGGGCCGCAGGATTTAGAAGCGGCTGTAGAATGCTTGCGCGCGAGAAAAGTTGAGATCAATAGGCTAATCACCCATCGCTTAAAGCTTTCAGAGATTGGCCTGGGTTTTAAGCTTATGATTGAGGCAAAAGAATCTATCAAGGTTATTATTGAGCCATAACCTTCCGCAGTTTACTTGTCTAAAAGGCCTCCCCCTGATATGTCCAAAGATAATAAGGTAAAAAAAAGCTTAAGGGCTTCATTGTGGGATGGGGTATTCGCTTCGGTAATGGTGGGCTTGACCCAGGATTACCTTACTCCTTACGCCCTCGCCCTTAAGGCCACGGTCAAGCAAATCGGCCTTTTAAGCTCCCTGCCTAACCTCTGCGCGGCGTTAGTCCAGTTAAAGAGCGCGGATTTTACCGAGCATCTATCCAGCCGCAAAAGGATTATTCTGATTTCGGTATTTTTCCAGGCGCTAATGCTTTTGCCGGTATTACTTATTCCTTACGGTTTTAGAAATAGCCAGCCGATACTATTGATTATTTTGGTGGTTTTCTTTACCGGTTTCGGCGCGGTAAGCCTGGGCGCGTGGTTATCGCTGATGAGCGAATATATCCCGGCGAATAAAAGAGGGGCGTATTTCGGCTGGCGTAACC
>SCPY01000297.1 GCA_004299495.1 bacterium
TGCGGAAGGAAACGTAACAAACGCTGCAGCCTAAGCGGCCTATCTTTCTGAAATCATCATAGCTTAAGCCGCAGGCGGAACACTTAAGCTTAACGTTTTCTTTAACCTCCGCCTGGGTTTTACCCAGGTCGGATAACCCCGCGAGCAAATCGGCCAGGCCGAACTGCTGCTCCATATCCATAGACTTATTCTTGGCGCATTCCTCGCACAAATGTAATTCCGTCATCTGATCGTCAACAATCTCCGTCAGATGCACCGTTGCCTGGTTAACCGCGCAGATATCACATAACATGCTTAATATTTCATCCCTTCTCTCTTGGTCAACTTATGAAACTCTTCTATCAGCCTTAAAGTCAATGCCCCGGGTTTCCCGCTTCCGATTGTCCTGCCGTCAACCTTCACCACCGGAATGACCTCCGCGGCGGTTCCGGTAAGGAAACATTCGTCCGCGATATATACCTCATGGCGGGTAATCACATGCTCATGCACGGGGATATCTTTCTTGGAGGCGATTTCTAAGATGGTATCGCGGGTTATCCCACGCAAGGTCCCCATGCACTGCGGCGGGGTATAGAGCTCGTTATGCTTTACGATAAAGATATTATCCCCGGTGCATTCAGCCACATAACCCAAAGAATCCAGCATAATCGCCTCTTCGTATCCGCAATTGATTGCCTCAATCTTTGCCAGAATATTATTTAAATAATTCAGGGATTTAATCTGGGGATTTAACGCCTCAGGAAGATTCCTGATGGTGGGAACCGTGATAATCTCTAAGCCCTTTTTATAAAGCTCCTCGGGGTACAGCGCGATCTTGTCCGCGATAATAACAACCGTGGCGTTGCCCCGGCACTTGCGCGGGTCTAGGCCAAGGTCGCCTTCCCCCCTTGAGACCACCAGGCGGATATAGGCGTTTTCAAGCTTATTAATCCTCAGGGTCTCGCAGGCCGCCTTTATCAGCTGTTCTTTAGTCAAAGGGATATCCAGGCAAATGGTTTTAGCGGACTCGTATAGCCGGTCTATATGCTCTTTTAATTTAAAGACCAGGCGGCTGTAAGAACGTATCCCCTCAAAAACTCCGTCTCCATAAAGAAAGCCGTGGTCAAACACCGAAACCTTGGCGTCTTTTTTCTCATAAAACCTGCCGTTAATATAAACCTTCATAATGCCTCCATCAATGATTTAATTTGCCGTCAAACATATTATACCTCTTTGAGGCCAGGGCTGCCACATCTAAATTATGCGTAACCATCACGATAGCCATTTCCTTTTCCCGGTTAAGCTTTTTTAGTAAATTGCAAATCTGCGCGCCATTTTCCGAGTCCAGGTTTCCGGTGGGCTCATCGCAAAGCAGAAGCTTAGGGCGATTAATCAAGGCCCTGGCAACGGCAACACGCTGCTTTTCTCCTCCGGATAACTGGCTGGGGAGATGGTTTAACCTTTTTTCCAGGCCTATTGAACTTAATAATTCCATGGCTCTCTGCCTTGCGTCCGCCGTCTCCCGCTTCCCTCTGATGATGGCGGGCATCAGGACATTTTCCAAAACACTAAATTCCGGCATTAAATGGTAGAATTGAAAAACAAATCCGATATGCTCATTCCTGAGCGATGATAGCTGGGCGTCAGATGCCTCGCCAAGCGGACGGCCCTCAAAGAATATATTGCCCCGCGCCGGCCGGTCTAACCCTCCAAGAATATGCAAGAGGGTTGATTTCCCCGCTCCCGAAGGGCCGACTATCGCCGCAATCTCACCCTGGCTTACGCTAAGGCTAACGTCTCTTAAGACCTCAAGGCGCCTTGTGCCGTTTTCGTAATGCTTATAGATATTGCGTGCCTCAAGGATCATTCGTAGCGCAGGGCCTCGACAACGGATAACCGCGCCGCCTTCTTTGCCGGATAAAGCGTGGAAAGCAGGCTAATGAAAAATGCCGCGATGATTACCATTGCCGCGTCCGGCCAGAAGACCAGGCTTACCGGAAGCCTGTCTAAATAATAGATATCCGCGGGTAATCTGACAAACTGATATTTCTTAAGCAGGGCGCACAAAAAGACCCCTATGCCTGAACCCAGCGCGATACCCAGAAGTCCGATTAACAGCCCCTCCACCGTAAAGATTGCCCTGACCGCGCCGGCGCGCATACCTATGGACTTTAGTATCCCTATATCCTTGGTTTTTTCCGTAACCATCACCACCAGCGTGCTGATAATGTTAAAGGCCGCGACCAAGACAATTAAGGCCAGGATAATAAACATGGTAATTTTTTCTAACTTCAAGGCCGCGAAGAAATTCCTGTTACGCTCTATCCAGGTGCGCACATAAAAGTGCGGCCCGATAATTCCTTGAATCTGGCCTTTGAGAGAATCCGCCAGAAAGAGCTTATCAATCCTTACGCTTATGCCGCTTGCCGCTGCCTCAAGCTCAAAAATCTCCTGCGCCCTGGCAATATCTATAAAAATAATATTAGTGTCATAGTCGTACATCCCGGAATTAAATAACCCGTTGACCCGAAAGACGGATTTTTTTCCTTTCGGATTGACCAGCGTAATCTCATCACCTAACTCCAGGCCCAATCCATAGCTTAATTCCCTTCCGATTAACACCCCGTAAACAGGCGCCTTGGAAGTATTATCCAGAGGAGATAAATCAGCTGTGCCCGCGACTAAGTATTTTTGTATATCGGTAACCTTTGCCTCCAGGGCCGGATCAATACCCCGCACCACTATGCCGCGGGCAAGCTGTTTGGCCTCTAAGAGCGCCTGACTCTGAACATAGGGGCTGGTGGCAAGGATATGATTGAGATTGCCCACCTTTTGGCGGATTTTTTCATACCCTACGATGGGAGAAGGAGACTCTATCACCAGATGCGAATAATTACCAATAATCTTTTCTTTTAAGTCCTTATCAAAACCGGACATTACCGCAAGCACCACTATCAATGCCGCGACACCGATCGCCACCCCCAAAACAGAGATAATGCTGATAAGGGAAACGAAACGTTCAGTCCGCCTGCCGCAGAAATAGCGCCAGGCAATCCAGAAAACTGTTCTCATGTTACATTTGGCCTTAACAGCGGAAATAAAATTACATCCCTGATTGACGGCTGATTGGTTAAAATCATAGCCAACCGGTCAATTCCGATACCCAGGCCTCCGGCAGGCGGCATACCATACTCAAGTGCGGTAATAAAATCTTCATCCAGCATCCTTAGAGAGCCGCTCTCGGCCTCGGAAATCTCCTCCTCAAGGCGCCTCCTCTGCTCCAGGGGGTCGTTAAGCTCAGAATAGGCGTTGGCAACCTCCATGCCGGCGATAAACAATTCAAAGCGTTCCGAGATAAAGGGATTATCCGGCTTATTCTTTGCCAAGGGGCAAAGAATAGAAAAATAATCGGTAAAGAAAACCGGCGAAAAATCGCAGCCCTCCTGAAGAGTGTCTTCAACCAATTTTACCACTTGCGAGCGGCTTAAGCGTTTCTCATTCAATGCCCTTCCCTTTGCCTGCAGCTTAGCCAGCATAACCTCGGCGGAATCCTCAGGAACGATGCCGAATTTATCCTTCACGACATCGGAAAAAGAATACCTTTTCCAGGGCGGGGACATATCAATCTCCTTGCCCTGATACTCAAACTTAAGCCCTAAACCGGCTGACCTTGCCGCCTCTATTATTATTTCCTCGGTCAAGGACATCATGCCCTGACAATCGGAATATGCCGCATATGCCTCAAGCATGGTAAACTCAGGGTTGTGCCTGGAAGAAACGCCTTCGTTGCGGAAGCTGCGGTTGATTTCATACACCCGCTCAAAGCCTCCCACCAGGAGCCGCTTTAAATACAACTCAGGGGCAATCCGTAAATATAAATCGGCATCGTATTCATTATGATGCGTCTTAAAAGGCCTTCCCGCCGCGCCGCCGGGGATGGGATGCATCATCGGAGTTTCCACTTCCAGATATCCATTTTTATCCAGATAGCCGCGTATGGATGAAATAATTTGGCTGCGCTTGAGGAAAACCTTCTTTATGTCCGGGTTGGCGATTAAATCTAAATACCTCTGCCTGTACCTGATCTCCACATCCTTAAGCCCGTGCCATTTCTCGGGAAGCGGCCTTAAAGATTTTGCCGCAAGCTGCGCGCTTTCCGAGAAATGGCACGGGCTTAAGGATGTG
>SCPY01000298.1 GCA_004299495.1 bacterium
ATTTCTGGCGCGAAGGGTCCAGGAATATGGCGGGATGTTTATAATAAGGATTATCCAGAAGTTTTCCATGAAAAAACAGCTTAGGGTGGGTATAGATTACATCCAGAAGAAAACTTTCGCTAAATTCAGACTCATCATATAGGCACATCCCCAGGGCCTTGGTGTCAGGAAAGAAATAATTAACCCTTGCCTCATACGCGATAAAGTTCTTGTGGCCGATAAAATCTACTAATCCGGAGGACAGATCCCCCACCACCCTTAATCCTTTAAAGCCTTCCTGAAGGGAATCCTGATGCATATTCTTTATCATTCCCGCCATTCTTTCGCTATGAAACTTACCATCCTTCAAATAGGCATCTGCGTAGCTTAATAAAATAAACTGCCCCCATTGCGCGCATTTCTCAGCCGATATTTTTCTTCTTGCCAGCTCTTCAACTATATTTTTTCTCGTATCCTCGGTGACAACACATACGCACTTCTGGTTTCTTTTTAGGGAATCAAGCATATGCGAAACTATCGCGCAATGCTTATCCGACTTATCTTTGTATATGCCGCCCACATGCATTCCCGGGCATAATTCGCCTTTCACGCAGGCATCATCCATTCCCCAAGGGCTCCCCATAACCACTAACAGCTGCACCGGCACATTCAACGCGCGCGCAATCCTCTCTATGTTCAGAAGGCTTATATTGCGCTCGCTTCTTTCTATACTGCCGATATACGTCCTATGCAGGCCGGCCCGCTGCCCAAGCTCATCCTGCGACCAGCTTCTTTGTATCCGTAGGCGCTTTATCCTTTGGCCAAACACCTTTAAGATTTTGCTGTCACACACATACTATGATATCTCCCTTTCGGAAGCTTGTCTACGAGATTATGAGTAGCGTAAAACCGTAAGGCGGACATGACGAGGCGGGGGCGAGGGTATTCCTAATGCGGTGTAAACGAGGTTTTTTTGAGCTCCTTGACCGTAGTCAAGACTTTATATTCGCAGCCGCGCATAAGCTTAGATAATTCTTCAATAAATAAGCCCAATTCATTCCCGCCTCTGGCGTGAATCATGGTATAAAGCCCGTACGGCCAGAGAGAGTGCGGTTTTCTTAAGTAAATATGGCTGATGTAATCTTTCGCTTTAAGCTTACTGCCGAGCCCGGAGCTCACGGACTTTTTACTCCAGGCAATCAGGGCGTTGTGGGTGAATTTTAGCTTTTGATGGTTGACAATAGCCCCAAACCTGCGAATCTTTCCGGAGAATAAATCTTCCCTTATCTTCTCCAGCTGCCTCTTTGTAAATGGCCGGGATTTTATCGCTATATCCATGGGCTATACCTTAAATACCGTCTTAATCTTTATTGTCCTGACGGTAGGCAGATTAACAATTTCCTTGACCCCGGATTGCCGTTTGATAACCCTGAGGATAGAGTTGATTCTTGAACGCGTAGGGCAAATAAGGGTAAACCAGAGATTGAACCGGGAATCCTTCCTTAAATAATTATGGGTAACCTCGGAAAAACCATTCACTATATCCGCTACCCGATTGAGCTTATTCTTTGGCACCGGCATTCCCACCAAAGTGCGCTTATAGCCGATTTTTTCGCTGTTATGGATGGGGCCGATGCGCTTGATGATGCCGCGGCCTTTAAGGCGCTTGACTCTGGCGATTACCTCATCCTCATCTAAAGATAACCTCCTGCCAAGCTGCCTGAAAGGCCTTAAGCATAAAGGAAAATCTTCCTGCAGATAGATAAGAAGCTTTTTGTCCAGCTCGTCTAAATGAAGGGCGCGAGAGGTAGGAGTCATAAACAAAAATCCTTTCTAAGATTAGAAAGGATTCTATCAAATATAATTCCGCTTGTCAAAGGAGAGTTATTCTACGGTCATCTCTCCGTTCATCTGCAGATGCTCATTAGAACACCAGACCGTGCACATAAAAGGGAAAACGCCTTTTTTATCCGCGACGAACTTGACTATTTTTACCTCGCCCGCCTTTATTTCATTTATGGGGGGTTCAACCTTGAAATCCGGAAGGGCAAAACCGTGGCTGACGGTTTCTATGTTACGAATCCTGATCGCAGTCTCTTCCCCGTAGGGAACGGTAAATTTTCTGGATTGCCAACCCCCTCCCGGGATGCGCGCGAGCCAGTTGCCGTTAAGCGGAGAACGCGCTATAAGCTCTACGGTATAGAGCCCGCTTCGCGCGTATTTCTCATACGCTAATATCCCCACAACAGTTCCCACAGTAGCAAGAATAATCAAGAGCGCGGCAACAGGTTCGTTCTTTTTCATTAGCTTAACCGGTAAATAATTTAATAAAGAAAATATGTACCCCTACCAAGAATACAAGTATAGGGACCCAGCCCCTCTTTGCTTCTTCCACGGTAGCATACGTCCGCAAAGAAAACTTATAGCCAAAATCTAAGGCAAAGAGAAGCCCGATAGCCGTCGCCAGCACCTGCAAATAAGGCATGATGCCGGTAAATACCGGCGTCCAGGGAATGCTGGAGGTGCCGAATAAATTCCAACCCCAGGAAAAGGGGTCTGAGATAATATGCAATAAATAACTGCCGTTGGGAAGGATTATCCCCAAGCTGAATGCCGCCCAGACAGCCAGCCCTACCGGCACAAAACAGTAGGCAAAGTTCACAAAAACTTGCTTAAGCTTGACCTCTTTATTCCCGCTGAATTTCTTAGAAAGATACGCAAAAAGAAGCGTAAGCCCCGGCAGGAGAAGAAAATCCACGCTAAATGACTCGGAGAGATAACCCAGATATCCGCCGAAGGTCTTGGCGGTAACCATATCCTTTAAGTGGCCGAAGGGGCCCTGAAAAGCCAGGAAAAATGATAAAAATATACCAATCATGGTAAGCGCTTTAAAAGCCTCATCTGTTCCGCGGCGGTTATACACATCGTCAGTACGCCTTCGCTCGGCAAAAAGGTCCTGGCCAAACGGCCGCAAGACCACATCCATATTGTCATAAGGACAAGTCTTCAGGCACTCAAAACATAATCCGCAATAGGTGTTGCGGTTCATCTCATAGGGGAGCTCCATCCAGGGGCAACCGTAGCCCTTTTCGCTGCCGACTACGCAGGTCTTTGGCACGTGCTTCTTACAAATCTCAGGATCTCTGGAGCGGACGCCGAAAAGGGAAAAGTTTGAATAGAGGCCCTGAAAGCCGCTCACCGGGCAAATAAACAGGCAAAAGGTGCGCTTCTCAAAAAACAATGCCGTGATGATAGCAATAAGAATAATCGCGCCCAAAAGCACAAAGGTGGCAAATGGCTTGACCGTAAAGAATCCGGAAAACCAGGTAGAGACCCAGAATAAAACAACCAATGGCCAGAGATTGCGCCATTTGCTCACCCATCTTTTGCCTAAGCCCCAGGACTTCTGCCTGCCTACATTTACTAATTTTCCTCTTTGAATCCAATCGCCGATTAAGGGGAAGGGACACATCATACACCAGAAGCGGCCAATGATGGGCACCATAAAGGTCATCAGTAAAACCCACCAGAGAATCCAGACTATCATTACCCCAAAATTATAATTTCCCGCGCTTAAACCGCCGATAAAACCCGCCATGAGGATGATGGTAAAGACAAAAAGATTAAAAATGATGGGCAAAAGCGGAAACCATCTGCTCTTCAGGAGCGCCCTCACCGGCTTAAATTTAGTAACAGGGAACCTCCAATCTAAAGGAATTATTCCGAAGAGCTTAAGCCTTTCATCCTTTTGTTTTTTCCTGAGAGCGCTGATTAGAGAAATCAACCCAAGAAAAATTACCAGGAAAGCCCCTCCCCAGAAAAGATAATTCGGGCTTACGTATAAATAACCGATCATATAGGGATGAAGCGCGCCGCAAGTAACCGAACACCTAAAGTTGAATCTTCCTGCCTTATCCGCTACAAACTGCAAAGACCCCTCCTGGCCCGGATGGGCCGAGGTCTTCACGCCATAACCATCCACAAAGAATCCGTGATGCACATCTTCGCTGATAAGGCGAAGCTTTACCGTATCTCCCTTATTGACTTTAATTATATTGGGAGTATAGACGAATTTCTTCGCCTTCACTTCTATAAGCCTCTCCGCGGCAAAGGCAGAATTTGCCATAAACCATAAACCATAAACCATAAACAATCCTGCTATAAATATCTTTTTCCGTAGTTTCATTGTATGTTTAACTCTACCCAATCCGATATGGACTTGCGCCCTCCCCTGTCTCCTCTCGCGCCATTCCATACTGCCAGGGCGGATAATATTTTGCCCGCGTTAAAAGGGGCGCCCTCTTCGGGATTAAGGGGCTTGAGAGAACGCTTAAAAACCGCCTGCCACAACCCATCCTTCCAAAGACCTCTACCCAGGACTTCCTGGCTGTCTTTAGCCGTAACAGTTCCTACGCGTATAGCCAGCAAATCATTGACCGGCGAATGAGATACATGCCGGGAGACGGGAAAAAGCTCTTTGTCCTCAAAGGGATAATAGAAATCAACGTAGGCCTTAGTCTGAGGCGATTCATTCTGCCAGTACTCCCTGTCCTGGCTTGCCTTCCACTGCCAGATATTGACCTTGCCTAAAAAACCCATCATTATCGTATGCGGCTGCGCCTTCTCATCCATCGGAAACATAAGGGCGCAGGCATCGGAGAATTTATTCATTTCATGCATCCTGTCTTCAGTATCATCTTTCCAGCTAAAGTAAAAATAGATATTTTCCCTGCTGTGGAACGCCTTTACGCTTACCGGCTCAATAACATCTTTCATCTTCGGCCAGGGCAGAACTGTTACCTGATACATTAATTTTACTTCCTCCGGCTTAAGGCTATCCCACACCTCAGGAGAAATCCCCTGAGCCAAGTCGATCTCTTTTTCTAAAAATGGCACCTCAACGACCGGCCTTACTTCCTGCTCAATCTTGACCGGGAATCCTCTTGAATACCTGAATCCATAATACACCAGGCCACCGAAAGACGCCAGGAGCGTAACCGTTATTAAAATAACCGTAAGTTTGCGATTCATAATAAAAGCTTTTCTTCGGATTCCATGAATTCAAGCAGGCGCGCGGCGGTTTCTTTATAGAAATTATGCGAGGTTTTAGAAATGACCGCCTGGGCTATTTGCTTCGCGGGAAGACACAAATATTGCGTGAAGAATTTCTTCTGGGCATCAACGCAGATAAACATCTTTTCGCCTGCTTTTGCGTCATTTTCTCTATGGGTATCGGCATAAAGCGCCTTAAATATAAGATAGTGCATAAACTCAAGTTCCATCGCCAGCGAATCCGGCCTGTCCCTGTCTGCCTCTACGCCAAAGGCCCGATAGAAGCCGGAGATGTCGGATAGATAATTTGCTCTTTGAAACTCATGCTCGCTGATGTATTCGCACGTATAGATCCAGGTGCTCTGCGCGCGAAATAACCGGTCGTATTCCCGGCGCAGGCCCTCTTTCTCAGCCAAGGCCTCAGGAAAGAGTTTAAAGAAATTATCGTCGGGATAAGCAAAGGCTGCCGCTAAAACTTTATACTCTGACATCCTTTCGCGGGCATTGTTCATTCCCTGTTTTGTCTCTTGCGTTTCTGTTAACATTGTTTAGTTCTGCTTTTAGGCAACGCTGACTCTATGCACATCTTGCTGCTGGTCGTATCCCTCTCTAATCACAATCGGCTCCTTGAGGGGAACGCGGACAATCTCACTGCCCTTCTCATCATAACCGATGCAATGGCCTTCATCAATCTTCCCCTCCACCCTATAAGAATGAACTATGCTATCGGTTGACCCCTGCAGCATCAAAATCCCGATCAGATTAAGGTCGTCCTGGGCCTTACGGTACATCTCAACCGCCTTCTTTGCTCCCGGGCCAAAGAGCATGCGATTAAAGCCCTCGGGGACATTGACGGGTGGAATATAATAGACATTCGGCTCAGTGCCGAATTGCGGAAAAAGCGGAAGAGCAATCTTTTTGATGTGCACCAGGTAATCTATGGGGTTGTCCTCGCGCGGCTGATTCCATACGCTCTTAAATCCGAACAGCCTTATCTTACCTATACAGTTTACCACGCACTGGGTTTGCTTACCCTGCTCAACTGCCGGATAGCAGGAAATGCATTTTTCAGATTTTCCGGTAAAACTTCTAAACATTGACTTTTTATACGGGCATCCCCGCACGCACTCCTGATAACCCCGGCACCTACCTTGGTCAAGCAGCACAATGCCGTCTTCATGCCTTTTATAGATGGATTTACGCGGACAAGCCGCTAAACAGCCGGGATAGGTGCAATGGTTGCAAATTCTTTGCAGATAAAACATCCAAGGCTGGTGCGGAATCTTGATATACTCACCCTGCTTCACCGGCTGGCTAACTTCATCTTCGCCTATATTAGGATGCAGCCAATCATCTTCGTCGGGTGTAAAGCCTAAAATCTCTTCGCCTGCCGCCGCGCGCTCGCTCTCAAAAATAGTTTTTCCCGTATACTTATCACCATCCCATTGCTGGGGGCCAAGAAGCTCCAGAAGGCGCGCATCCCAGCCCAAAGGATAAAAACCCCAGGGCTTTGTCTCTACATTGTTCCACCACATAAACTCCTGGCCCTTACCTGAGGTCCAAGTCATTTTACAGGCCATCGTGCATGTCTGGCAGGCAATGCATTTATTCGTATCAAAAACCCAAGCCACCTGTTTTTTGGGGCGCGACTCAGGATATTTATATTCCATTTCCCTTTTTAACTGCCAGTTATACACTTTTTGCATCATTTTATAAATGCTCCTTTAAGGAAATTATGCATAGTCTCGCCTTCATAGCTTGGCCGTAAACCTAACTTTGCCGGACGCCAGACTTTATCTCCGTTAATCCCGCCGTCTTCAGCTTTGGTAAACTTGACAAAGCTTTCTTTGGGCGATCCCGTCGGGCAGTGCACATCCGGCGCAAAGCCTTTACCGATAACCCTGCCGATAGTGTCCTTTCTCACCAGGCTCTCCGTCATCAAGGTAGGCTTAAGCCAACCGCGGGTGGCGCTCTGGTGCGAGCCGAACCTATACATCGCCTGATAGCCGGTACGCGGGTTCCTGGCTAAGCCATCCGCGTTATTTAAATGTCCTTCTACTGAACCATAGGTCGCGCCATACATATGAAACCAGGAACGGCTAACCGTAGGCGGGATGCCCCAGTAATATCGCGCGCGCAGCATCAGACGGGCGAGCCGATAGTTTTCGCTTCCCGGCTTCTTCTCCCCCACATACGGCCTGTCTTCAGGGTCCGCGTCTACCCACACATAATCGCCGTCTTCAATGCCTAACGCCTTGGCATCGGAGGGATTAATATCCACATAGCCCTCGCCCACCCAGGGCTTACGCTTGTCTTTGCGATAGGGATCACCGAAAGGCCCAAACCAAATAGAGATAATATCAATATCTACCGGCGTAGTATGCACCCCATGCCTGTATTTCGGAGTAATGTAGACATGGGTATATCCGTCTTTCTTAAGCGGATGGTCTGACTTCACTACCTCCTCAGGGGTCATTACCACATTTCTTACCTGGCGCACATCTGTTGATAGATTATCTCTGGATAGGCCATATTGTTCCGGCTGCGCCGGTTTTAGAGCGGGATGCGGTTTTGCCACGATTACATTCGGCTCATGGATAGTAGCGTCCACCGGCTCGCGATAAACAGGCAGATTTTCTCCATACTCAATAAACTCATCCTCGTCGCGGTAAAACTCCAATCTTCCGGTTTTGGTATACCACTTTTTGTTTTCCTGCATCTGCTCCCAGCCCACAATCTTCGGATAGGTGCGGCTCATCAGAAGCGCAGGAATGCCTTCCTTGGCATTCTTCTCTAATTCTAAGATATTATACCCCTTTGTCATGGAACTGGCATTGAATATCCTCTGCAGATACGCCTCTACCTTTGACTCACCAACAAATTTCCAGTAATCGTTGAAGCGCTGGTCATTTAAAATTCTACCTAACGCCGCCCCTACGCCGGCATATACCTCAACGTCGGAACGCGTATCATGCAACCGCTTTAATGGAGTGCGAGGAAACACCTGCAGAAAGGCGTTAGTTACCGAGGCGGTGGCATCGGGAAATTTGAGCTCCGCCCAGGAATCCACAGGGAAAACCACATCCGCGTATTCGCAAGAAGCGGTCCACCACCAGTCGCTCACCGCGATCATATCTATCTTAGGGATGACATTGATCACCATATTATAATGGCCCTTGAGATTACCCAAGATAGAGTTAGCATTAGCAAACATAAGCGATTTGGTAGGCGTAGGAATGTGGGATTTTCCCGTAAAGAGCTTGTTGCCTACCCGCAGCGGCTTGTCGCCATGATTGTAATAATGCGCGGACTCATATTTGAAATACTGTTTTACTTTGGCTGGCTTAGTTTCGTCAAGCTCAGCGGCAAAGGGATCTTCCATTATATATTGGCCCACACCGTCAAAGTAAGATACGCGGTAATTACCCGCGTAGCTTCCGATATTCCCTCCGTGGGTGCCTATATTCCTGGTCAAAGAACAAACCAGAAAGATTGCCCTATCCTTCAGGTCATTATTAAAGAAATGATTCGGCCCCATGCCCACAGGGATAAGGGTTTTGCCCCTATTTTCCGCTATCTGACGGGCCAAGCTGATAACAGCCTCTTGCGGCGCCCAGGTGATTTTAGAAACAGATTCCAAGTCAAAATTATCAAAAATATACTGAGAAACAAGGCTGTAAATAGTCCTTACCTTTACCTTCTGTCCGTTTACCGTAACTTCAAACTCGCCGTCTAAAACCGGGTTTACGCCTTTTTCCTTAAAATGTTTCCCCACCTCTTCCCTTGTGATTGCGCAAGGGGCATTTTTATTTTTGTCCCAGACCACAAAGCTGCCCCATTCCTTAAGCAGGGCCTCGGGAATATATTGGTTGTCTCCCTGCTTAAACGGAGGAGGCGCTTTTTCGCCTTTTTTCAAAACCTTCACGTCTGCCGCCGGTTCAGCGGGCTTAAAATCAGGAATGGCTTCTTCTGCCCGCAATAATTTTAAGGTGTCCATCCGCACTAAAAAGGGCAGGTCGGTTGAGCTTAAAACATACTCTTCATCGTAGAGCTTTTCCTTCATTATTACGCCGGCTATGCCTAAGGCAAAGGCCGCGTCCGTTCCGGGGCGGATAATAACCACCTCGTCTGATTTTGAAGCCACAGAGGAATACTCAACTGTTACGGCAATAACTTTAGTGCCTTTTACCCGCGCCTCGGTCAACCAATGGCCGTCCGGCATTTTGGTAGAAATCCAGTTCATCCCCCAGGGAATAATAAGCTTGGCATTTTCCGCGTCCATTAAGTCAAATTCAACCGTCTGCTGCCCACTCACCATAGGATGCCCGGGAGGCAAGTCGGTATGCCAGGAGTAATTATCCCAGCCCCTTGCTCCTACGGCGTCAGCCGCGGAAACCCCGCGGATGCTTGAGTCTAAAAGCGCCATAGAATTGCTTAAGCGGTACATTCCCAGGATGCGGGTGATCCCTAAGAGCGGCATCCCCCCTCTAAATTTTAAAGTCTGAACCCCGGCGCCATTTACCGCATCTATGCTTGCCGGGTCATAACCCTGCCTAGCAAGCAACTCTTTACCCTTATCTCCGGAAAAGGTGGTCGCGATATTAATCAGGCTCTTGGCCGCGATATCAAAAATCTCATCCCAGCTGACTTTTATAAAATTCTCTTTTCCTCTCTGAAAATATTCTCTCGGCGGACTGCCGTTCTCATCGCGAGGGAACCCTGCCTCAGCCCACTTCTTAAAACCTTCACGCACCATCGGGTATTTTACCCTTCTGGGCCCGAAGACGCGCCGGTTCAAGACCAAGCCTTTATTGCAGAGGCGCGGTTCCCAGCGTGAAGAAGCCTGGTTTCCGTAAATATCCTTCGCCTTGCCATAGCCGTAGCTGGGGCCGATACGGGTAATGATGTCATTTTTCACATAGGCCTTCAGCAGGCAGTTGTGGGTATCGTTGGGGGCGCAGAGGAAATGATAGGTAGAGTCGTATTTAAACTGGCTGCGGTAAATCTTCTCCCAGTCTCTATCAGGATAGAAG
>SCPY01000299.1 GCA_004299495.1 bacterium
TATAGTGGTAATCTCTGGCTGAGGCGGCATCCACGGTGGCGGTTACCTGCGGCACCCCGATGCCTAAAACGCCCCGGGTGGTGCAGGCCGCGCCCGGGCCTATGCCGATTAACAACCCGCTTGCTCCGGTTGCCAGCAGCTCCAGGGTTACCCCATAGGTAACGCAGTTGCCGATGACGATGGGTATCTTCATAGCCCGGCAGAATTTGGCCAGATCTAGCGCTTTATATTCTTTGGATACGTGACGGGTGGTGGTAACAGTTGACTGCACCACAAAGATGTCGCAGCCGGCATCCTGGGCAATCGCGCCAAAGCGCCAGGCGTTAGAAGGAATACAGCTTACGCAGGCGATAGCTTTTTTGCTTTTTATCTCATGAATGCGTTTAGTAACGAGGCTCTCTTTGACCGGCTTGGTGTAGATACTCTGGACTAATTCGGTGGCTTTTTGCGGTGTGGCCCTGGCAATCTTTTCTAATACCTCATCGGGGTCATCATATCTGGTTTGCACGCCATCCAGGTTTAAAACCGCTAAGCCCCCAAGCTTACTCATTTCAACGGCAAATTTCACATCCACTACCCCATCCATTGCCGCGGCTAGGATAGGAACCTTAAATTTCATCCCACCGAGGCTGAATCCAGCGTCTACTTCATTGGGGTTAGCGGTTTGTGTTCCGGGGACAAGAGCGATTTCATCAAAGCCATAACAGCGCCTGGCGCGTTTACCGATACCTATCCATTCAGCCATGTATTTTACCTATCTCCTTATTTATTAAGACGTTACGATAAGTTTGCGATAATTTTGAATTTGAATAATTTTACCTGAATTTATGGGCATTGTCAATCATTTTCTTGAAATAGTCAATCGCGGAGTTGTCATTGCCGGATAATTGCTTTATATCGCTGCTTATGCTTAGGCACCCACCAGTCAATGAGATTGTATCCTATTCCTAAGGGCGCGGGTTTTATGCCCTCAAAACGGCTGGAGATAACGGGAAGCGCGTCCGGCACATAGAGAAACATATACGGCTGTTCGTCATAGAGTATTTTATGGGCCTGATGATACAGCTCTTTTCTTGTATCCTGGCTGAAGGTTTTTCTCGCTTCGTCCAGAAGCCGGTCCACATCAGGGTTTGAATAACCTACAAAGTTAAATTCGCCCTCCTTTGTTTTAGAGGAGTGCCAGATGTCGTAATTATCCGGCTCTCTTCCCAGGCTCCAGCCAAGAAGCACCGCGTCAAAGCGGCGCTTGTCGATAAAATCCGAGAGAAAAACCGACCACTCAATTACCTTTATCTTTACCTTTACTCCGATGTCTTTAAGGCGCGCCTGTATTATTTCCGCGGCGCGCTGCCTTTCCAGGTTTCCCTGGTTTGTCAGAATAGTAAATTCAAACGGTATGCCGTCTTTATCTATTATTCCGTCGCGGTTATGGTCAAGCCAGCCGCATTCCTCTAAGAGCTTTTTGGCTTTCTCCGGCGAAAATTCTTGCGGCGTAATCTCTTTGTTGTATGCCCAGCTTTCCGGAACAAACGGCCCGGTTGAGACCCTGCCTAAGCCCAAGAGCACCCCCTTGATAATTTCGTCTTTATTTACCGCGTAATTGAGCGCCTGGCGTACTCTTTTGTCCATGAAAAGCGGATTTCGTAAATTATAACCGAGATAGGTGTAGCTAAAGGATTCAAGGCGGAACTTGCGGTAATTATCCCTGAAAAAAGGGGAATCGGTCTGTTTTTTGTATTGCAGGGGCGTTAGGCCGCTTGAGTCTATGCCTTTTGCCTGCAGTTCCAGAAAAAGCGTTGCCTCATCCGGAATGACCCTGAATATATAACGGCTGATATAAGGCTCTTTTTCAAAATAATCTTTATAGCTTGCCAATTCTATTTTCTCTTGAGATCTCCAGCTCTTGAATTTGTA
>SCPY01000024.1 GCA_004299495.1 bacterium
CCCATGGGCCTGTTGTTAAAAAGCGAGCCCGCGGTTTTAGAGGCGGTAGCTGCTATGACGAGTAAGGCCGGAGATTTCACCAATCTTACTACGCAGGCATTTTTACTGAATAATCTTCTGCCGGTTACCGTAGGAAATATCGTGGGAGGAGGGTTGCTGGTGGGCCTGGTGTATTGGTTTGTATATTTGCGGGGAAAGAAAGAATAATGATGAAGCGGGTTTTAACTACTTGCCCTTATTGCGGGGTTGGATGCGGGTTTTATCTGGATGTACGGGATGATAGGATTGTCGGCGTGATCCCTTCGCGAAGCAACCCTGTTTCTAAAGGGTATCTATGCGTCAAGGGCTGGCATGCCCATGAGCCGGTGCAGCATCCTGACCGCCTGAAAAATCCGCTTATCAAGGAAAACGGAAAATTTAAGACAGCGTCCTGGGATTGCGCCTTGGATTATGTAGCAAGCCGGCTAAAGCAGATAAAAGATAAATACGGCCCCGAGTCTCTGGCTGTCTGCGCTTCAGCCCGCTGTACCAATGAAGAAAACTTCCTGATGATGAAGTTTGCCCGGGCAGTCCTGGGCACAAACAATGTTGACCACTGTGCCCGGACCTGCCACGCGCCCACGGTTTCCGGGTTAAACCAATCCTTTGGTTCAGGGGCAAGCACCAATTCCTATGACGAAATTCCTCATATGGATTGTATCCTGATTATCGGCTCAAACCCTACTGAGGCGCACCCTATAGTCGGCTGGCGGGTGCGCGCTGCCCTTGACAACGGGGCAAAGGTGATTGTCTGCGACCCCAGAAAGATCCTCTTAGCCGAAAGCGCCCGTCTGTATATCCAGCATTATCCCGGATCGGACATTGCCCTGGTAAACAGTATGATAAATTATATCGTGGCAAATAACCTGCAGGATAAGGAATTTATTGCCTCCCGGACAGAAAACTTTGACGCGCTTATGGAAACAGTGAAGGATTATACTCCTGAATCGGTAAGTGATGTTACCGGAGTTAGTCCGGATTTAATTAAGGAGGCGGCCAAGCTATACGCCACAAGCAAAAAGGCCTGCATAATGTATTCCCTGGGCATTACCGAGCATACCGTGGGTACGGATAATGTTATTTCTATGGCGAACCTTGCAATGGTGGCCGGACATGTGGGAAAAGAATTCTCAGGAGTTTATCCGATGCGCGGGCAGAATAATGTGCAGGGCGCCTGCGATATGGGGTCTTTGCCCAATGTGTATTCCGGATATCAGCCGGTTACCGATGAAGAGGCGCGTAAAAGGTTTGAAGCTGCCTGGAAAGTAACTTTGCCCGCGAAACCCGGTTTTACCCTAACCGAGATGATGGAGAAGGCCATTGAGGGCGCCATAAAGTGCTTTTACATTATCGGAGAAGACCAGGTGCGCACTGACCCTAATACCCATATGATAGAGAAGGCGCTTACCGCTTTA
>SCPY01000025.1 GCA_004299495.1 bacterium
TTTATAATCGTCCCGGTTACGACGAATAAATCTCATCAAAACAAAAATGTGAATAATCTCATTGCGGCCACAATTCAAGCTCCAGTAAAAGGATCAAATAACCAAATATCGCTACCCCAGAAAACTAATATTGATCAAGACTATATCAAGAATTATCTAGTGCTTAGTAACATTAAAGTTGAAAAAGGCTATGGTCAGTTTGATGTGCCAGGCTATAGCAACCCTAAAGACGCAGTAAAGGGAACTCTAAAAAATATAGGGGATAAAATTATTGATTTCGTTGAAATAACGGTTTATTTCATTGATTCAAGTGGTAAAAGGAACGGAGAGAAATCGTATAATATTGTAAATACTGAAAGTATTTTTGATGCAACTCCTCCACTAAAACCTAACTACTCAAAAGATTTTGGCTATATAGTTAATGACGATGCTCCTTCCGATTGGGTTAGAAAAATTGAAGCCGAAGTAACAAAAATCAAGTTCCAGCCAGCTAATGAATAAAAAGTTTTCCCATGGATAGCTTTCCATCCTGATTTTCTCCTGTTTCTCAACTTTCACTCACCAAGAGGCTCGGCATACCGCCGTTAGAAGGCGGTTTCTTATTTGTATCAGGCGGTATAGCGGACGAGCCTGTCTTAAAAACTTTTATTTTTTGAGTGTCAATAGAACTTGGAGCGAGGATGCTGCGGCTGGCGTCGCCGCCAGCCCCAACCCGAGCTGAACCCGTGCGGCATTGGCAAGAAGCGAGCGGTCAAGCGAGCGCCAATCGCGAGTTTGCGTCCAGGCCAGGCAGGTAGGAGCAGATGAATGAGAAATGCTGCTAAATGGTGCGGAAGGAGGGAGTTGAACCCTCAAGGGTTGCCCCACACGCTTCTGAGACGTGCGCGTATGCCATTCCGCCACTTCCGCATGAAATCTCCGCATCAACTATACCGCAGAAAAACTGCCCTGTCAATAATGAATGTCTTGTGATATAATTATTCTACTATGGAAATTTTGAGCTATTTTAAATCCGTATTTCATCCGATGCTGCAGATTTTTTTTCTGGGCTCAATCGGTTTTGTTCTGGCGCGCAGGAAAGCCCTGCCTGAGGCAGGGGTAAGCGGGTTAGCCGTTTTTTTGATCGGGGTGAGCCTGCCGTCTCTGATTTTCTGGCAGATTATTTCCAAATTCAGCTTCACTTTGTATCCTGATTGGTGGGTATTTGTCTTGATAAGCTTGTTGATTACCGCTGTAGGCCTGTCGCTGGGATTTTTATTCAGCTTCCGGATAAAAGACGCGCAAGTTAAGCGCGAGTTTGTGAGTTTGGCGGGATTTCAGAATGCGGGTTATCTGCCGCTGGCGTTACTGGGGTGGATCCTTCCTCAGGAACAATTAAGCGTTATGCTCATTTATCTTTTTTTATTTCTTCTGGGTTTTAATCTGGTGATTTGGTCCTGGGGGGCATTCTTTCTATCCGCGCACAAGCTCAAGAGGTTTTCCTTTGCCAGCCTGTTCAGCCCTCCGGTAATCGCGGTGCTTTTAGGTTTTGCCTTTATTCTCTTAAAGATAAACCGCTTTCTGCCAAGGTTTATTCTTTCTCCGCTTGAGATGCTGGGTAACTGCAGTTTTCCTCTGGCGATGATAGTGGTGGGGGCAAGCTTGGCGCAGTTATCGTCTGGCAGGCCTCCGGATAGAAAAATTATGCTCAAGCTGATTTTTACCAAGCTGGTATTACTGCCTTTCCTGGGCCTATTGTTTATCAGTTATTTTCATCTTCCTTATCTGATGGGTCTTTTGATTATTCTGGAATTAGCGGCCCCCTCGGCAAACAACCTGGTAGTGATATCCAGGCAGCATGAGCAAGGGGAAAAGATTGTCAGTTCGGGAATTCTTTATAGCCATATCGCGGCTTTGATTACTCTGCCTGTATTTTTAGCGCTCTATAACCTGATTGTTTCTTGCAAGTAGATATGGTATAATAAGTTGTGGAAAACAAGGATATTGTAACCAACAGAAAGGCCTTCAGGGATTATGATATTTTAGAAAGGCATGAGGCGGGAATTGCTTTAGCGGGAAGCGAGGTAAAATCGCTGCGCCAGGCAAAGGCAAGCTTAAATGATAGTTTTGCCAGGATTGAGAAGGGCGAGGCCTTTTTGCATAACTTGTTTATCGCTCCCTATGAGCAGGCAAGCTACCTTAATGTTGAGCCGGTGCGGGCGCGTAAGCTTCTCCTGCACCGCGGCCAGATTCATAAATTACAAAGCAAGGTTACTCAGCGCGGTTTTACGCTTATACCGCTAAAGATGTATTTTAACGCCCGGGGAATTGTCAAGGTAGAGCTTGCCCTGGCAACGGGGAAAAAGCTGTATGACCACAGGGAAGATATTAAGCGCCGGGAAATAGATTTACAGATGCGCAGGATGATTAAAAACAGGGGAAATCGCTGAATTGGCGCGATAATCCAGAAGTCAAAGTTTTGATTTATATGTTTAAGCTTGTTTCGTGTTTAGGGTTTAGTATTTAGTGTTTAAAGAAAGGGGGGTGAAAGGTATCGACTTAGGCAGGAGGGTAAAGGCTGCATGCCGCGGAAGCAATGACGGCCGCGTGAACAATCATTGCACAACACAAATGCTGATAAAACATCAGTATTAACCTTCAACGGGTTAATGGGAGCTATGCAGGTAGTAACTCCTAGCCGCCCGTTGATGGCGCCAGTCTTCGCTCACTAATCTGAGCGAAGCCTCAATCTGATCTGCCTAAGGGTTAGAATTGAGCACTAATTTAGGCTGGTTCCTTATCCTGCCTTGGGATGAGGGATGAGATTTTTAAAGGATAGTCCATTTGTATCCCGCTTACCGGAGCCGGATGGATGAGCAAATAAAAGGTAATCTACGCATGTAGTAGTTTTTACGCGATTGTCTAAGGACGCGGGTTCAATTCCCGCCACCTCCACCATTTTATTTTTTTTCGCCCGGAGGCGAAGTTAGAAGTGTTTAAGTTAATAATGACTATGAAAAGATGAAATCCAGACGTTCCGTCGTATATCCTGTTTCCGCTTTGGCCTTTGGCGCTATAGTGTTGTGCGTACACTATGTTCATATCTGGCTATGCTCAAGGAGCTTTCAAAGCTTTACTTTGCATTCTGCGGTTGAGGCTATAGGAGCGACTATAGCGGTTTTGATAGCGGGAGTTTTATTTCAAATAAGCAGCCAGAAAGGCGAAGAGAAATTTTTCCTTCCGGCAGTAGGATTCCTGGGTATGGGCGTGTTTGATTTTTTTCACGCGGTTGTTCTCCCCGGACAGGGGTTTGTTTTACTGCACACTATGTCTCGTCTTGTCGGCGGGTTATTTTTTTCCCTGGCGTGGTTTCCTGTATCGGCTGAGCAATCGCGATTAAGGAGATGGTTTGCAGGGTTAACTTTGACGGGAATAGTGTTATTTAGCCTCTGGGTTATATTCTTCAGGGAGGCTTTCCCCAAGATGGTGCAAGGAGGACAGTTCACCCTCGCCTCCATAGGCATAAATTTCATGGGTGGTTTACTGTTTGCCGCGGCCACCATTCGTTTCTTGCTTGAATTTAATCGTTACGGAAAATGGCAAGACTATACATTTATGTGGATGGCTTCATTATTTTCCCTTTCCGGGATTTTGTTCAGATACTCTGAAATCTGGTGTTATGACTGGTGGCTTTGGCATCTTTTGTCTTTAAGCGCGTATTCAATCGCGGGGATTTTTGTCGTCTGTCAGTATTTTGGTCTTCTGGCGGATTTAAAGAAAAGCCTGTCCGGGCAGGTCCTGTCGGCGGAAAAACTTGCCAAACTTAATAACGAGCTTGAAATTAGAGTCGTTGAGCGCACCAAGAAGCTTGAAAGCGCGAACGAAGCGTTAAAAAAAGAAATTGACAGGCGTAAGCAGGTAGAAGAGGAAATAGAGCGGTTTTTCACTCTTTCCTTTGATTTGTTTTGCATAGCCGGCTTTGATGGATATTTTACGCGGATAAATCCCGCATTTTCAAAAACCCTTGGCTGGACTGAGGGCGAACTTTTAAAAAAGCCTTTCTTGGAATTTGTGCATCCGCAGGATAAGGAAAAAACAACAGCTGAAGTAGAAAAACTCTTTTCTACTGGGCAGTCAACTATCCAATTTGAAAATCGTTATCTTTGCAAAGATGGCTCATATAAATGGCTATGCTGGACAAGCCGCCCATCGCAAGGCAAGATGTACGCCGTAGCGCGAGACGTTACAGAGCAAAAGAAATTTATGGAAGTGCTCG
>SCPY01000026.1 GCA_004299495.1 bacterium
TGAGAATGTGGTGGTTCTGGATGCCGACCTTTCCGGCTCAACCCGTACCTGCGTTTTTGCCAAGGAGTTTAAGAAGAGATTCTTTAATTTCGGAGTGGCCGAGCAGAATATGATGGCCGCCGCGGCTGGCCTTGCCTCCTGCGGTAAGACTGTTTTTGTTTCAACCTTTGCCATCTTTGCCACGGGAAGGGCATGGGACCAGGTGAGAAATACCGTTGCCTATAATAATTTTGATATCAAGATTGTAGCCACCCACGCCGGAATTTCCGTCGGGCCTGACGGAGCAAGCCACCAGGCATTAGAGGATATCGCTTTAATGCGCATAGTCCCTAATATGAAAATCATTGTTCCCGCGGACGGCCCCCAGACGCGCGATTGCCTGATGGCTGCCTATAAAACTAAAGGGCCCCTCTATGTGAGATTGGGCAGGTCCAAGGTCCCTACCATAGAAGGCAAGCCTCCTTTTGAATTTGGAAGAGCTCAAATCTTGTCCGAGGGAAACGATGTCTCCCTGATTGCCTGCGGCATTATGCTTTCCCGTGCCCTTGAGGCCGCCTTATTGCTTAAGAAAGAAGGCATATCCTGCAGGGTGATTAATATCCATACCATAAAACCCATTGATAACGAGGCAATCATAAAAGCCGCCCGCGAAACAAGAGGCATTGTCGTGTGCGAGGAGCACACCATAGCAGGAGGCCTGACTTCCGCGGTTGATGAGGTAGTAGCGGAGAATCATCCGGCCAGGGTTTTACGCGTAGGCGTAAGGAACCGTTACGGACAATCGGGCGAGCCGGACGAACTGATGAATGAATACGGCCTCGCGGTCAAGGATATCGTTTCTGCCTGCAAGAAGGTTTTAAAATAGTTTCTCTTAGCCTAAGATGCTCAAGCTTTTTTCGCCCGCGAAGCTAAATCTGTTCTTAGAAGTTTTAAATAAATATAATGACGGTTACCATGCCATCTCTACCGTTTTTGAGAGAATAGCTTTATTTGACGAGATAAGCATAGCCGAGGGGCCGGGGCGCGATATCGTTATTAAATCCAGCTCAAAGGATATACCCAAGGATAAGCGCAATATTGTCTATAAGGCGGCGGATTTTTTAAGGGAGGATTTCCGCGTCAATAAAGGCCTGACTATCCGGATTAAGAAGCGCATTCCCGTGGGGGCCGGTTTAGGCGGCGGCTCAAGTAATGCCGCAAGCACCCTTTTGGGCTTAAACCGCCTGTGGGGTCTTAAGTTAAGCAGGCAGAAGCTCTTTTCCTACGGCGCTAAGCTGGGCGCGGATGTGGCATTCTTTTTATCGGGAGCCCCCTTTGCCTCAGGAAACGGCCGGGGGGACAAAATAAGGGCGCTTTCACGTTTTAAGAAAAAGCTTTGGCACATCGTGCTTGTGCCCAAGGCCAAGGTTTCCACGCGAGAAATTTACGCGGAATTCGATACACTGAACACCCGGATACGCCCGGAGAAAAAAATACGCGGCCTGTTCTTTAACCGGCTTGAAGAGGCTACTTTCAGAAAGTATCCGCGGGTAAAGGAGCTTAAAGAACGGCTCGCGGCTCAAGGAATAGTGAATGCCCTTATGTCCGGCTCGGGGGGAGCGGTTTTTGGAATCGTTAACTCAAGAAAGGAGGGCGAGAGAATCGCGAGGGTTTTCAGGCGCGAAAAGGATTTAAGGGTTTTTGTAGTTTCAACCGCGCTTTAAAGCAAGAGGGCTTACAAGTGAAGGGAGACAACCAATGGAAATAACCGAAGTAAGAATATTCTTAAAAGATTCTGTTGATAAAAAACTTAAAGCATACGCCACGGTTACTTTTGACAACTCTTTTGTGGTGAGAAATATTAAGATTATTGAGGGCTCAGGCGGATTATTTATCGCTATGCCTTCGCGTAAAATAAAACAGCCCTGCCCCAAGTGCGGATTTAGAAATGAAGCGCGCAGTAAATATTGCAATCAGTGCGCCGGGCCGCTTCCCCTGGTATCTCAGCCGATAAGCGCCGAGGCGCAGGCCCAGGATATGCAGTCGGAGCACAAGGATATAGCGCACCCGATTACACAACAGTTCAGGGAGTATCTGCAGAAGAAGGTGTTTGACGCCTATGAGCAGGAGAAGCAAAAGGGCGGCGTTTCTCCCGCGAGCGTATAAATAACTTCTGCCCGGTAGTGTAATGGTAGCACATCAGAATTTGGGTCTGAGCGTCAAGGTTCGAATCCTTGCCGGGCAACAAGCGAATCTATGGATAAAAATTTTGTCGGGGTAATTTTGGCGGCGGGAAAGGGCACCAGGATGAAATCCGAAATTCCTAAGGTGCTGCACCCCATTTGCGGCAGGCCGATGCTCTCATATGTCCTGGATTTGGCCAGGGAGCTGAAATTAAAGAGTTCTTTGGTCATCGTCGGCCATAAGCGGGAAATGCTTCAGGGGCTGTTGGATGAATACCGCGCTAAGCCCGTATATCAGGATAAGCTTTTAGGCACCGCGGACGCGCTAAAGAGGACGCAGAGCGCGTTAAAGAGTTTTCGCG
>SCPY01000027.1 GCA_004299495.1 bacterium
TACTTTAGGATGAATCCGGCCGCAGAGCTTCTTAAGCGCTTCCTCATTATCAAAAACATAGGCGGCTAATTTCTTCCTGGCGGGTTTATCCAGGATGCGATGGACTATTGCGTCCGCGTCAATAACATACGCGCCTAATCTACCTAACATTCTTGCCACCGTAGTCTTGCCTGTGCCGATGCTGCCGGTTACCCCGATAATCATTTTAACCGCTCACAAATTAACCAGCCAGTTTCTCATATAACTTTACATACTTCCCGGCTGAACCTTCCCAGGAAAAATTACAGCTAAATGCCTTGCGCGCCAAGAACAACCATCTCTTTTTATCCTGATATAGGGCTAGCGTGTCTTTTACCGCCCTGACAAGGTCCTTTCCGGAATAATGCTCAAAGACAAAGCCGTTATCCCGGTTTACGGTATCCGCGAGCCCACCTGTTTTATAGACAAGGGGTATGGCGCCGTAGGCAAGCGCGATCATCTGGCCGAGCCCGCAGGGCTCATAGCGCGAAGGCATAAGAAAGACATCGCTTGCCGCGTAAATTTTATGCGCTAAAGATTCGTCAAATTTTATATGCGCGCTTATACTGCGGGGAAACTTTTTGGCCATATCTTCCAGAATGGCGCGGGAGCGCTTATCGCCCACTCCAAGAATAACTATCCGGATATCCCCGAGCTTTACCAAATCTTCCATACTCTCGGCAATCAGGCCAAGCCCCTTCTGTTCGGTTAGCCTGCCCACCATGCCAAATAGCGGTACCTCTTCGCTAAGGCGCAATCCCAGCTCTTTTGCCAGCATTTGCTTATTATAATATTTATCCCGCGGATTTCCGGCAGTATATTGTTTGTAGATATACCCGTCTTTTTGGGGGTTCCAGAACTCATAATCCAGGCCGTTGAGTATGCCGGAAAGATTTTTATGCCTTTTCTTGAGGACTCCTTCCAGTCCGCAGCCGAATTCCTCCGTTTGAATCTCCCGGGCGTAAGCCGGGCTCACCGTGTTAAGCAAATCGCTGAATACTACGGCGCCTTTCAGGATATTTATCTTGCCGTAGAATTCCAGCCCCTCAATATTAAACAAAGACCAATCAAGCCCGAGCAATGGATATTCGTTCTTGGCGAATAGCCCTTGATAGGCAAGATTATGGATAGTCAAAAGCGTTTTGATGTGTTTATAAAAGCCATTCTTCTGATATACACTCTTTAGATATACAGGGATAAGCCCTGCCTGCCAGTCGTGGCAGTGGATGATATCCGGCTTAAAGTTTATTTCCTTTAACAGTTCCAGCGCCCTTCGGCAATAAAAAGAAAACCTTTGCAGGTTATCAGGGTAATCACCGTGGCTGTCTCCGTAAAGCCCTTCGCGATTAAAATATTTATCATTTTTTATCAGATAAACCTGAATGTTTTTTCCTATTTTCGTAACATCTACATCATCCTTGAGACTTGAGACTGAAGACTGAAGACTGGATACTGGAGACTGGAGACTGGAGACTGCTTTATATTTCGGCATGACCATCTTTACCTCTACGCCTGATTTTTCCAATTCCAATGGCAGGGCCCCTGCCACATCCGCCAGCCCCCCGGTCTTTACAAAAGGCGCTATCTCACTCGCGCAAAA
>SCPY01000028.1 GCA_004299495.1 bacterium
AAAATGGATGCTTTTGCTAAAAACACGCCAATTTCAGAATAATGGGTTATTGCGCTAATAAAAATACCCATAACCACAAATAATCCTCCGAGATGCCCTATGTCAAACTTCTCTTTGTCCTTTATGTTTTTCTTAGATTTTTTTTCTATCATCATGAAATAAAGAGCAGCCAAATAAAATATAACTGCAAGATAAAATGAAATAGTATAAAGGGGGTATTGAAAACTTCTTGTAGCAGCCACCATTAGTTTTGTGCTAAAAAATTTATATTGAAACGCAAGGAAAACGCTGATACTGCCAAACAAATAAGAAAAATAAAACAAAATTATGCTTTTCATTTTACACCTAACCCTTTCTACTCAATGTCTCTTATGACAGGGAAAAAATGAACCATGGCCATTTTCGATGCTGTAAAATCATTACCTCTTATAATACTTAAAGTTTAATAGAACCTTACCCATTACCTACATTAAGATTTGGGGCAACAGTGCTCCTCATTCGTTTTCCATTGCCCGTCTTTTTTAAAAAACAGCCGCTTAATCTCCTGCTAGCAAATAAGGGGTCAGAGAGATTTTTTCGGTCTACCCCCATCCCGCAAAATAATACTCCTTCCTACCGACTTTGCGTTCCTGCCTTTATTTGTTCGTCCTCCCCATATCTGCAAAAAATGACTCTGACCCCTTATTTTTCGCTGTATCTGTATTTAATAATCCTGACTTTTTCCAGGGTTATCAGGCCCTCTTTGACCACCTCATCCAGAAAAGGAAAAAGCATATTTATTTTCTCTTCGGTATCTACAATCTCAATAACTACCGGCAGGTCCTCTGATAAGCGCAGCAACTTTGCGGTGTGCATCCTGCTGTTAGCTCCGAATCCCATCAACCCCTTAAGCACGGTAGCTCCGGCCAGATTTAACTGGCGGGCCTTTAAAACAATCTGCTCATATACAGCCTTTCCCTGAAAGGTATCATTTTCTCCCGCAAAAATACGCAGTAACATCCCTTCCTCAGGTAATTTCATAACTTACCCCCTTATTTCATAAAATTGATGAATATCCTGGACAGGGCGTAGCCGATAAACACAAATATTATCCCCCCAAGATTAGATAGGATTATATTGAAAAACGCTATATTCTTCTCGCCGTCCCGGAATAAATTAAAGTTTTCAAGCGCGAATGTGGAGAATGTCGTATAGCCGCCTAAAATACCCATAAAGATAAACATCCGCAGATGAGAAGAAATAACCACCTGCTCAAAAAGCCCCCATAAAAACCCGATAATCAAAGAACCCGACAAGTTAACGACGAGCGTGCCCAGCGGGAATATGCCGTTAGAAAATTTATAATCCAATCCGCAAACGATATACCGCGCTACCGCCCCTATTGCCCCTCCTATGCCAATAAGAATAATTTTCATAACCTAGGCCCCTCGGAATTTCCTTGCGCATGCTGGCCGCTGGAGGCTCCTTTATCAATCACCTTAGCCTTTACTGTAACTGAAGACTCGGGATTAACGGGGTCATTGCTGGAAATCATAATTTCTCTCAGCAAATCTCCTTCTCTTACGCTCTTATGGTTAAGGTCTATAACTACCTCCAAATCCGCGCCCTCATTTGGCTTTAGTTCCGCCCGCCAGCCCTCCGGAGCGCCATTTACGCCGAAATACGGGCTTTTTTCATTGACTTTAATAAGAGAAACCGATACGCAGGAGCAGGAAACTCGGATATTTCTGATAACCAAATCCGCCTTTCCCCTATTGTAAAGCTTAAAAACTTTTCTTACCTCTCCCTGATTTTTATCTATACTGCCGAAATCAAAATAATCCTTTGGCTCTAAGGCGATTTGCGGGCGGTTTTCCCCGGCCTCCTGAATCAATTTATTCTCTATATCCAGCTTTAAGCCGTTATCCGAGATAGCTTTCAGGGTGAATTTCTTTGCCACTTTATAAAAAATATCATCTTTGGCCGTGCCGGCGTCTAAAAGCCCCGCGATATAACCTTTGATTTCCTTGGCTTCCGGGCAGTTACACTCAGAAAGCGCCATATTACAGCGGGGATTTTTCAATTTAGAATAAATTTCCGCTTTTATGTCTTGCGCCAAGGCAACTTGAGAAAAAAATCCTAAGTACGCGTAAATAAACAGAGCTCCCAGCCATCTAATCATTTCCTTCTCCTTTCTTCTATCAATAAAAATAGGCCAATCAGATTTAGTCCTGCCACCAAAATACAAACCTGAAGAATCCCGACAATCGGCGCGAGAATAACTAAGGTAAGCGCCGCCCCCAGGCAAGAGCCAAACAAATCCAGGCCATAGGTTAAGCCGGCGGAATGGCCCACATCAGACTTAATGCTTTTAAGGTAAATGCTGTTTGCCAGGGGAAACTGAAATCCTCCGATAAAACCCGCGATTATGGGAAGAAACGGAAAAATAACATTTGCCCCCAGCCAGAAAGAAAAATTTCCCTTTAGCCCGGAAAATACCCAAAATAAAAGCGGCAGAACCAGAGGATAAACGCAGATTGCCGCCTGAGTTTTGATAAACAAGCTGTGGTTTGTATCCTGATTTAATCTTTTGGTAATCAGCCATCCGCCCGCGATTAAACCAATCATATAAGAGGTCAGGATTATGCCTAATTTATAATAGACATACCCGTAGAGCGCCTGATAAGAAAGCAGGGTAATAATCTGAAAGGTTATCTCGGCGAAACCGGTAGTTGCCACGCAAGTCAAAACGCCCAATGAGGGGATTTTTCGCCTTATAGCTTTGAAAAACACGGGAAGCGCTAAAAGCAGATAAATGGCAAGCGCTCCGAAATAAATTCCCACGGGGGTTACCGCGCCAAAAATTCTTCCGAAAGCCCGGCCAAACTGGCTTGCCCAGAGCGCCATATCATAGTAATAGGCAACGGGGTGAAAATCCCTGTTTATCGCGCCCTGGGCTTGCGCCCGGGCTAACCTTTTTTCAAAAGAATCTACGCGCTCAAGAGATAATTCATTAGAAAGATAATACTCCCGCATGTATCTGGCCTGAATGTTTCTTTTTTTAAGCTTCTCCATCAAAATGCGCCAATCCAGGCTTAAAACTCCTTTTTGCTTTGAAGCCAGGAAGTAATTTGACTCGCCCGGAGTCACTTTTACCTCCGGGAAAACTTTTTCTAAAGCCGCTTTCAGGCCGGCGTATAAGCTCACCTGCTCTTCACTAAGGTAATTGGGGCCGGAGCGCAGGCAAAAAGAAAAAATTCCCCGCTCCTTGAGCAGATTTTTTACCAGGGTAAAGAATTCTAAGGTATAAAACCTGTTTAATTGCGCGGTATACGGCTCAGGCAGGCTCATCATCACCACGTCGTACTTTTCGGCGGTTGTCCTGACAAAGCGCCTTCCGTCCATATTGGTGATAACAGTTACCCGGGAATCACTTAGTGGTTCATTTGCCGGCAGGTATTTCTTTGCCATATCCACGACCAGGGGGTCTAACTCTACATAATCCACCTTCTCTACCGGATGCTTTAATACCTCCCCCAGCTGACCACTTACGCCCCCCCCGATAAGCAGAGCTGACTTAGGAAAAGAATGCTCCAAAAGGGGAAAATGGGCGCTTCTTTCCGCGGTCAATTCATCCGGCACGGTAAAATCGTATAAGCCATTGACAAAAAGGCTGTAGAGGTCCTCCCTTTTGGTAACCACGACATTGCCATACACCGAATTTTCTGATGCCAAAACCTCAAAGCCGCGCCATTGTTTATTCAGGGAATAGCGGTTAATAAACCCAACACCGCCTGACACCAAAAGAAAGATATATCCCGATAAGGTAGCGGCTGTAGAAAACAGGAGAATTTTCCTTCCGGCCAAAAGCAGGCCGCCGGATAATAAATTGAGGGCCCCAAGCAGCCACATTATATGCAAGGGGCTGAATACGCGGATGAGATAGAGGCTGGTAAACAAGCCGCCCAAGGTTGCCCCTATCGCCTCCAGGATGTAGACATTGCCTATCTGCCTTGCCTGATCAGAGTTTCCTTTGTATATTTCACAGCCCAGAACAAAAAGAAATCCGCTCAAAATACAGACAGGAAACAGCAAAACAAAAGTAATAATCCCCATGGGGATAAAACCGATAATCTCTCCCGGGACAAATCTGAAGGCCCTAGGGATGAACCTGACGGCGAGAATACTCAAAGGCAAAATAAGTGATAGCAGTATCTGGGCAAGGCTAAAGACGGTGATTTTGTGGGTAATCCCGGAGGCGCGCAATCTGCCTATGCCCCAACTTCCAAATCCAATCCAGAACAGCCATCCGGCCAGGGTAAACCCCAAGGAAAGCTCATTGCCGTAAAAGACAGTGAAAAGCTCTCTTGCCAGCACTATCTGACTGCTCATTGAGCTAAAGCCAAGAAGAATAAGCGCGAAGATAATCCGTTTTTTCATTACCGCCTAATTCCAAACCCCGGGAATCTCTGTGCCGCAGAACTTACATTTTCCGTCAGCGATATTATTCTCTGCCACCTGATAGCCAAGCCGGCGAATCAAGGCCTTCTTATCCTTAGGACAATAGGTATTTTCCCCTTCGTGGCCGGGGACGTTTCCGATATACACATAATCCAGGCCTGCTTCAAGCGCGGCCTGCCGGGCCTCCTCAAGGGTTTTTACGGGCGTGGGGGCGAGATTTTTAAGCTTAAAGGTAGGGTAAAAGCGGGAAAAATGCAGCGGCGTGTCTTTGCCAAGCTCATCATGTATCCACTGGCACATTTTCTTAACCGTTTTCATATCATCATTGAGAGAAGGAATCATCAGATTGGTAATCTCCAGATGCACCTTGTTTTTTTTGAGGATTTTCAGAGTATTGAGGACGGTATCCAAATAACCTTCACAAATTTCGCTGTAGAATTTCTGAGTAAATCCCTTAAGGTCAATATTTGCCGCGTCAAGCCATGGCGAAAGCTCTTCTACGGCTTGAGGATTAAGCGAGCCGTTTGAATGGTAGATATTTTTCACGCCTTTGGCCCTGGCAATTTTCGCGGTATCCAGCATATATTCATAAAATATGGATGGCTCGCTGTAAGTATAGGCAATCGTGGAACAGCCATGCTCAACTGCGTTATTTACCGCTTCATCGGGAGGAAGATAATAATTTACAGTCTCCTCCGGCGTAAACTGAGAAATCTCCCAGTTCTGGCAATATTTACACCTGAAGTTACATCCGGCAGTGGCAATGGAAAAGGCGGACGTTGCGGGCAGAAAGTGAAACAGGGGTTTCTTTTCTATCGGGTCAATATGCACTGCCGAAGGATTGGCATAGGCGAGCGTATATTGCTTTCCTCCTTCGGGCTTACGCGCCCGGCAAAAACCATACATCCCGTTTTTTAGGGTGCATTGACGGGGGCAAAGTTGGCATCGGATAGTATCCTTATCTATCTTTTCATAAAACATTGCCTCCCTGGGAGAGACAAAACCCGCGCCGCCTTTCTCTTGTTGCGCGTAAGCGGGCATTTTCAGCAAATCTAAAAATAACGGCGATATCGCAAGCCCCGCCCCCGCGTAGAGGCATGCCTTGCAGAAATATCGCCGGGATACTCTTTTAGCAAAAAAATCCTCTTTCTTCACTAATCGCCGCCTCTCTAAAAAAACTGGGCAGTTTAACGTCTTGCCCGGGACATACTACTGCAGCCCTCTTTACAGTGTGCCACAGGCCGCATCATCCAGCGGATATTATTTCTTGCCATTTTACCCCCTTTCTTTCGCTACGCCTTTCCTCACTGTTTCCAGGTCATCTTTAAAATCCTTGGTAAGGAAATAGCTTAAGAGTATCCGAATAACCACTATCACCGCCAAAAGCGCCAAACCCTGCCAGTCCGGCATCATAATAGTTTTTACCACATCTCCGGCGATAAAAAACTCTAATGCCAAAACCAGGTAACTGCCCAGCTTCAGGCGGATTGCCTCATTGCCTCTCACCGAATCTTCCTTTAATAATACCTCTTTCTTAAGGAAATCGACCAAACAAATGACCGTACCCCAGATGGTAATCAGGGCGCCTATAACATTTAAGGCAAAGCCTATAGTCCCTATAAACTTATGCAGAATCTCCATTTCCCGTCCTCCTTTACTTGCCCCAGATAAACCAGATAAACAAATAGGCGGCGGTTACCGCCACAAGGGTAAAGGGCAGGCCTATCTTGGAAAAATGGCCGAATTTTACCTCATACCCTTCTTTCTTAAGCAAACCGCAAGCGACAATATTTGCCGAAGCCCCGATGGGGGTGATATTGCCGCCTAAGCTTGCGCCGATAAGTAAACCAAAAAGGAATAAAGACGGATTTATCTGGAGCTTATCTGACAGAGAAATTGCCACCGGAAGCATTGCCGCTAAAAATGGCACATTATCCACAAACGCGGACAACAATACCGAAAGGAAAACTAACAAGGTGTAACCGAAAAATATGTTGCTGCCTACCAACAGGGAAAGAGAATCCGCGATCACCTCAATCCAGCCGGTAAGAGTAACGCTTCCCACAAGAATAAATATCCCGATGAGAAAAAAGGTGGTCTCCCAATCCAGGGATTTTATTCCATCCATAACAGAATTTTTATAGATAAATTTTTCCCAGAAAAGAGAAATAATCCCGAAAATCATGCAGATTATCCCGGCCATATACGAGAATCCGGTATCAAAGAACGAGGACAGGGCAAGCAGAAGAATCAGGCTTACCAAAAAAATAGTGGGTACCCAGGATTTTACTTTCTCAACCTTTAAGAGCTTCATCTTTTCTCTATGCCCTCTAAAAATTAAATACAGGACCGCGAATGAAGCCAGCGCGCCAAACTCTACCGCGAAGAAAATACTCGGCCTTCCTTTGTAAAAGAAGAAATCTCCGAAGTTCATCCTGGCAAAGCCGCCTAAAAGCATACTCGGAGGGTCGCCGACCAAAGTGGCGGCGCCCTGCAGATTGCTGGATATGGCAATGGCAATCATCATATTCGCTGGATTTATCTTTAATTTCCTTGCCAGGGCAAGGGCTATCGGCGCCACAATCAAAACCGTAGCCACATTTTCCACAAAGGCCGAGATAAGCCCGGAAAGCGCGCAGATCAATAAAATCGCCCAAGCGGTATTCTTGGCCTTATCCACGACTATCTCGGCAATATAGGCCGGGACCCGGCTTTCCATAAAGATATCCGCCACTACCAAAGTTCCCACAAAAATGCCCATCACGTTCCAGTTTATGGCTAAAAATGCCTCCTTAGGGCTGACCACTCCCAGAAGGACAAGAAGCATCGCCCCTAAAAGCGAAATCTGGGTTCTTTTCTTAGGCAGGAAAACAAAAAGTGCATAGGCAAAGATAAATAACAAAAGCGCGGACATCCGCGCCTGCTCAGGGTTCAGCATCTATTCTCCTACGTCACAGACGTTTTAGGCAGATGTTTTATTTCCGAATGATATTTCCAGATGGTATAAATTGCCGGCAAAACTATAAGCGTTAATATGGTTGAGGAGGTCAATCCGCCGATTAAGGGCGCGGCAATGCGCTTCATTACATCGGCGCCTGTTCCCACGCTAAGCATTACCGGCATAAGCCCGAAGATATTCGCCCCCACGGTCATCAGCTTTGGCCTTAAGCGCTGGACCGCGCCTTCTATTACCGCCTCATACAGGTCAGCCAAAGAATTCATCTTCCCTTCTCTTTTCCTGCGGGCATAAGCCTCATCCAAATATACAATCATAATAGAGCCGGTCTCGGCCGCCACGCCGGCAAGAGCAATCAACCCCACCCAGACCGCGATGCTCATATTATATTTTAACAAAAATAAATACCAAATTCCACCAATTAAGGCAAAGGGGACCGAAAGCATTACAATCAGCGTCTCGGTTACCGACCGGAATGTAAAGAAGTATAAAATAAATATAAGGAAGACGGTTAACGGGATAAAAATCCTCAATCTTTCCTTTACCCTCTGCATATATTCGTATTGGCCGGACCAGCTTAAGGAATAACCCGTAGGAAGCTTGATATTTTCTCTCACCGCCTTTTTGGCATCAGCAACATAACTGCCCACGTCGCGGCCGGCCATATCCACATACACGTATCCGGAAAGCAGGCCATTTTCATCGCGAATCATTGAGGGGCCGAGCCGGACGCGGATATCGGCCAGCTGCGCCAGAGGGATATGTTTGCCGTCCATTGCCGTGACTAAAACGCGCTTGAGCCTTTCTATATCATCCCTTAATTCACGGCCATAGCGTAAGTTTACCGAATAACGCTCTCTGCCCTCAATAGTGGTGGTGATATTCTCTCCGCCGATAGCGGACATAATGATATCCTCGGCATCGGCTACGGTTAATCCGTAGCGGGCTAACTGCTCGCGCTTTAAGTCAAAATCCACGAAATAACCTCCGGTAACCCTTTCCGCGTAAATACTGCGGGTTCCGGGCACGGTTTTTAACACCCGCTCAATCCGAATGCCGATTTTCTCTATTTCGTCTAAATTTGAGCCAAAAATTTTAATGCCTATGGGCGTGCGCACTCCGGTGGTGAGCATATCAATCCTGTTTTTAATCGGCATTGTCCAGGCATTGGTTGAGCCGGGGAATTTCATTTTGGCGTCCATTTCGTCAATAAGCTTTTCCCAGGTTATGCCTTTTCTCCAATACTTTCTATCTTTTAAGATTACGGTAGTCTCCGCCATAGAGAATGGCGCCGGGTCGGTTGAGGTGACTGCCCTGCCCACTTTTCCGAATACCCGCTCAACCTCAGGAAATCCTTTCAGGATTTTATCCTGAGACTGCAATAATTTTGTAGCCTCGGTTACGGATAAGCCGGGCAAGGTGGTAGGCATATAAAGGATAGCCCCCTCATTAAGAGGCGGCATAAATTCCTGGCCCATCATCATAAAGGCAGGAACAGTAATAACTATGCTCAGCAAGGCTGCAGCCACTACCAGATATCTATATTCAATGGCCCAGCGGGCAATCGGATGATACGCCTTGATTAAGGTTTTGCTTATGGGATGATGGTCCTCGGAAATAATCTTCCCTCCGATAAAGAAATTAACGATATTGGATAAAATCTTGTTTTTGAATTTATATTCTTTGCCTTTTACAAAAATCATCACTAAAGCCGGGGTAAGCGTGATAGCCAGAAGCGCGGAAAAGAGTATTGAATAGTTTTTGGTAAAAGCGAGCGGCTTAAATAGGCGGCCTTCCTGCGCCTCAAGGGTAAAAACCGGCATAAAGGCAATGGCCATGACAATCAGTGACGCGAATATCGGAGGGCCCACCTCCTTCATTGCGCCGATGACAATCTCATCGCGCGTTCCCTTACGTAAACCCTTAGCCCATTCATCCAAGCGTTTATGCACGTTTTCCACAAAGACAATAGAAGCATCCACCATATCTCCGATGGCTACCACAATACCACCTAAAGACATAACATTAGAGGTAAGCTTCATCCAGCCCATCGGGATAAAGGCAATAATGACCGCGATGGGCAATCCGATTATCGGCACAAGCGCGGAGCGGAAATGCAATAAGAAGAAAATAAGCATAAAGCTGACAATAATCAGTTCCTGGATGAGATTTTCTTTCACGGTACTGATGGAAGATTTAATTAAATCTGAGCGATCATAGACACTAACAATCTTTACTCCCTTGGGAAGCCCGGGCTCAATCTCTTTTAATCTCTCTTTTACCCTATTGATTACCTTTAGGGCATTTTCCTTATGGCGCATCACCACAATCCCGCCGACTACCTCACCCAAGCCGTCTAACTCCGCCACCCCGCGCCGCATGTCCGGCCCAAGGGAAACATTGGCAATCTGCTTTACGGTTACGGGAATCCCGCTCATCCCTGAACCCACCACAATGTTTTCTATGTCTTTGATGGATTTGATGTAACCCCTGCCTCTTACCATATATTCAGCGCCGCTGAATTCAATGAGCCGGCCGCCGATATCGTTATTGCTTTTGCGGATATTCTCAATTACCTGCATCAAGGGGATATTGTAGGCAAGAAGGGTATTGGGGTTAACGGTAACCTGATACTGCCGGGCAAAACCGCCGACAGTGGCTACTTCGGCCACGCCGGGCACGGACTGCAGATAATAACGCAGGTACCAATCCTGAAAGCTGCGTAAATCCGCCAAAGAATGCTGTCCTGTCCGGTCTACCAGGGCATATTGAAAAACCCATCCCACTCCCGTGGCATCAGGGCCTAATTCCACCTGCACCCCTTCAGGCAGGCGCGGGGTAATTTTACTTAGATACTCCAGGGTCCTTGAGCGCGCCCAGTAGATATCGGTGCCGTCCTCAAAAATGATATAGACATAGGAAAACCCGAAGTCGGAAAATCCGCGGATGTCTTTAACCTTAGGCGCTCCCAGCATAGAAGTAACGATGGGATAAGTAACTTGGTCCTCAATAATGTCGGGTGAGCGGTCCCAGCGGGAGAAGATAATCACCTGGGTATCGGAGAGATCGGGTATGGCGTCTAAGGGGACATTACGCATAGAGTAAAGCCCTGCCAGAGTCACCATCCCCACTAGAAGAAAGACGATGAACTTATTTTTAGCGCAAAACTCAATTATGTTTTCAACTAATTTAGTCATATTCTTTACTGCCCGTGCCTATGTTCGCCAGCCGCTGCTTCTTTTCTTTCGCCCTCATCGCCTGGCTCCGGGCTGACCGCGGATTGGAGGCGCGATTCCGAATCAATCAGGAAATTCCCCGAAGTTACCACAATATCCCCTTCCTGTAACCCGCCCAAAACCTCGTAATAGCCTTCTGCCTTATATCCCAGCTTGACTTCTTTGCTAAAGAAATTTCCCTGATTATCGGCAACTACCACCAATGCCCTCTTTCCGGTATTAATCACCGCCTCCTCGGAAACCGCCAACTTTTCGCCCAAATCCACCATTATTTTCACATTCACAAACATCTCCGGCTTAAGCTTGCCTTGCGGGTTATCCACTTCAGCCCTGGCCTGAATAGAACGGGTCATTGGATCTAACACCGGGGTAGTGGCGATAATCTTCCCCTGAAATTCCTCGCCCGGGTAGGCAATCGCCTCTATCTCTACCGGCAGGCCCCGCTTAATCATACCTATCTCATATTCATAGATAGTCATATACACCCAAGCCGTCTTTTCTTTTGTGGGTAAATATAGATTGCCTTGCGGGCTATTCTGCCTGGCCAATTCTTCAATCTGCTCGCTGCTCATTCCCAGAAGCAAGAGTTTTCTTCGGCTGGCCTCAACCAGGGAATTTGATTGTTCGGCGATTGACGACTGGGCAAGAGCGCTTTGAGTCTTCAAGGACTGCAGATATTCTTCCTGGGCCACATACAACTGGGGGTCATAAGCCACTTTTCCTACAGTGAGTATCTGATAAGTTAGTTTTCTCTTTTCCGCGCTCTCTTTTTTTATGGCGATAAGCTGCTGCCTCTCCGGGCTGATATATATGCCTTCTCTGCCCGCGTCTTCTTGCGCGTAAACCGCGACATAATCCATTCCCATCTCATCTTTCATCGGCACCGGAGAGGTAACTCCCGGCTTCATCGGATGGCGGTAATAGAGCAGCTTTTTCCCTTTGGCTAAATGCGCGCCGCAAAAAGGACAATCCTTCACATCTCCGGATATTTGCATCGGGCAATTTACCCCCATCATCGGGCAATTATGTAAAACACAGATATCCTGCGCGTCCTTGGCTTCTGCCTCTATGGCCGCCGCCTCTTCTTTTTTTACCAGCTTCATATTGCAGATAGGGCAGTCTCCCGGCTTGCCTGAGATATACCCCGGATGCATCGGGCAATAATACACATCCTTTGCCTGGGCAGAGCCGGATAAGGTATGGCCTTTAAACACATGATAACGGCTGGTTAAAAGAAATCCCACCCCCGCCAGGATCAACAGCATAATTAAGATAACCAGAATGGCGATTATACTTTTCTTTTTCATTTTCTCACCTCAGAATCTTCGGTCAAACTTATGCCAACTGTTCTCTCTAAATTAGCCAGATGCATATGGTATTCCACCAGCGCCCTATAATAATCCATTTTATTTTCTACCAGCATCCTCTGCGTATCTAAAAGCGCCATAAAATCGCCTTTACCGGAACGGAATGCCGTTAAGGAAACTCCGATTGAACCCTCTAATATCGGCATAAGGTCGCTCTTGGAAAGTTTAAGCTTATTTCTGGCTATCTCTATTTTTGTATACAAATCCTTAGTTTCGGAGAATGCCTTGTTCTTCATGGCTGTGTACGCGGCCTCGGCTTCTTCTAAATTATAGACCGCCTCTTTTATCTCGTAACGCTGTTTAGTCCAAAACCAAAAGGGAACGGAAAGAGCAAGCATCAAATCCCAGGATCCGGTCATGCCGGAAGTAATTCCCCTAAGAGTAAGTTCAGACATTAGGTCCGGGAAAAGGCTCCTTTTTGCCAGGGACTTGGCAAATTTATTCTTCTCTATGGCATAGGAAAAGATAATCAATTCGGGCTGATTTAAAAGCGTCAATTCATATAATGCCCTGATATCCTTATTAAACGATACGTCTTCCGGCAAATCAGGCATGCCCAAAGGGCTTTCCGCTTCCCTGCTTAATAAAGCATTCAGGCGCGTCTTAAGCGAAGACTTCTCCTGTTCCAAGTTTAAGATCCGGTTATTTAGCCGGGCTATTTCTGAATGAAGCTTATACACCTCTTCCTGGGACATCTCGCCTACGCTGTACTTTGCTTCCACAGACTTGGCGATTGCTTCTAAGAGCGCGCGGCTTTCCTTATTTAATTCTATCTCTTTGTAATTCATAAATAAATCGTAATAGGCGTTTTTGACTTCATTGACGACCTCCAGCTCTTTGGCCTTATATTCGGAGGCATTCATTTGTGACTCCACTACCGCTATCTTTCCTTTTAGCGAGAGCTTTCCGAATAAAGGAAACATCTGGGCTATGGAAAGCATCCGGTCTTCCGGCATTACATTATTCAGCTGAAATGTGCCGCGGGGAATCTTCTCAAACTCTAACGCGACCGTGGGATTATCCAGGGATTTTGCCTGAGGGATTCTTGCCTTTGAGGCCTCCCAGCGCTTTTTCGCGGCTAAGATATCCGGGTTATTAGCCCTGGCTTCACTAATCAGCGTTTCCAAGCCTAACGGCTGATCAGCGAATGAGACAATTTGCCATAGGCTGCAAAAGGCCGCAAAGAAAATCAATAATATAAAGCCCTTTTTAATCATTTCACGCCGTCTTTCTAAACCTCGCGATCAGCTCCATAATCTCATCAATCTTGGCCTGCTTTTCCTTGTCCGATTTCCCCTTAAAGGCATGTGCCACACAGGTGTCTAAGTGCTTCTTAAAGATATTATCCTCCACCCTGTAGAGCGCCCCTATCGCCGAATGGACCTGGGTAATGATATCCACGCAGTATCGGCCTTCTTCAATCATTTTTTGGATTCCGCGGACCTGGCCTTCTATTTTTTTGAGAAAGGCAAGCTGTCCATCATGGGTAGTCCGTTGTGCCATTTATCTGTCTCCTTTTATCTTAAGTATACCATACCCCCCCACCCTATGTCAAGAGATAAAATTATTCTCCCTCCTGGCTTACCATGAGGGAGCTTAACTATTTAGCGATTTCCGCAAGTATCCGTTTGCAGGCGTCTTGTATATCAGTAGCGGCCGATTGAGCCAGGACCAGATAGAAACCGCCCCTTATCTTTTCCTGGGGCTCCTCAAATACCGCCTCAATGAGAAGGGCGTAACCATCATTTTCTGACGATGAGACGATTATGTTGAGTATTTCGTCAAAGGTTCCGGAAATAAGGGTGGGCGGAAGGGCAAGGACGACCTTTTTGAGTATCATGCCTATGGCGCTTAAGTAAGCGCTGGTAACTATATTGCCTATCTCCTTAATGGCTGAAAGTCCGACTTCGGTAAGCACATCCAGATTCTTATATTCTCCATCGATCTTGCAAGATAAACCAACCAGTTTAAAGGCATTATGCTCATCCAACAGAAACACCGATTCTCCTTTTAACCCGGAGGCAAATCGGGAAATCACCGCTATTCCCGCCTTAGCTACATCTATTCTTGCGGAAATGCCCGCGCTGGTTACAATATCAACAGATGGCAGGAGGAGGTTTATTTTTTTGCCTAAAATCTCCGACAGGGCAATGCTTCCGTGAGACGCGGCAATGCTTCCTACTTCCCTTAATATATCCAGTTCATCTTTCATCTTTTCTCTCCTGTTTTTCTATAGTTCCTTGAGCGCCTGCTGGCAGGCATTACGGATGTCGGATGCCGCCTGCGCCTCCAGCACCAAATAGAATGCCCCCTTTATCTTATCATTCGGCTCTTCAAATACCGCTTCAATAAGCAGCATATAATCTTCGCTCTTTGAAGATGAAAGTACCATATGCAGGATTTCATCAAAGGTTCCCGAAATAAAGGCCGGAGGAAGAAACAAAACTATCCTTTTAAGCATCAACCCTATCGCGTTAAGATACGCGCTCATAACGATATTGCCTATCTCCTTAATGGTAGATACCCCCAACTCGGTAAGAAGGTCGGACTTCTTATCTTGCTCGCTGACCTTATAAGATAAATCAATCAGTTTAAAGGCGTTCTTCTCTTCCAACATAAAGACCGCCTGCCCTTTTATTCCGGTGGTAAGCCGCGCGATGACCGCGATCCCCATCTGGTCTATGTTTATCTTTTTTGGGGCTGCCGCGCTTGAGACGAAATCCAGGGAAGGAATAAGGAGATTTATCCTTCGCCCCAGGATCTCGGAAAGGGCCGAGCCCGCGTGAGCAGAGGCAATGCTTCCCACCTCTCTTAAGATATCCAGTTCATCTTTCATTTTAGGACCCCTTCCTCATGTGAAGATATGTTCCCTGTAATTCTTCTAAGACACAAGACAAGCGTTTAAGGCCCGCGGGATTTATGCCAAAGGCACCCCGAAGTTTCTTCTTTAGTAATATTATATCCTGATAAGAGTCAATGTCAAAAGATTTACCTAAAAGAATATGCTTTATGTTCAATTGTTTTAGTTTGGATATTGTCCGGCTTAATACGCTTTCCGTGCTCCATTGTATGCCCTTAAATATCCCGTCAATCCAGGAAGACAGTCCGATAAGGCAATAACCGCCGTCTAACGCGGGCCCGATGGCGCATTGGGCATCTTTTAACTCTCCAAACGCCTCCGCGATGAACTTCTTATCAAGGGTAGGGCTGTCTGAACCGACAGCAATAACTCTTTTCGCGCCGTTTCTAAAGGCAAACTTAAAGGCGCCGGATAACCTCTCCCCCAGCCCCTTGCCTTTCTGCGGGACAAAGGCAAAATCATCTCCAAGCCATCGGCGCATCTCTTTTCCTTTGCCGCGAGGGCTGTAAAAGATTATTCTCTGAAACTTATCGCTCCTGGTCCTTTTTAGCAGGGTTTCAACCAACGCCCTATACAGGCGCGCGGCATTTTCCCCACCGATACTTTTGGCCAAGCGCGTCTTTACCCTGCCGGCTTGAGGGTATTTAACAAAAATAATAAGGCAATCTCTGCTCCTAACAGCAAGCGCTGCCCGAGGATTTATTTTCTTCACTTTGTTTCGGCGCGCAATTAAAGATCCCGTAATGGGTGTCTTTACGGCCTATTATCTTAAAATGTTTACTGAAACGGGCCTTATCCAGCATATCCGCGGTGTTACCGCAGACAGCCTGCGGCTTTCCTTTCAAGAAGATATGGTGATCATCCAAGGCAAATTGATGGGGATGTTCCGGAATGGTCCCCAGATAAACCGCCATCTGTCCATAGTCTTCGCAAGCGTCTTCTAAATCCAGCCTAAAGGCCCGTATGGTAAGAGAATAAAAATTTATTTCGCCTAACTTTTCTTCTATCTTGGGGTCGGAAATGGCAATCTTGCTTTTGCGCGCAATCCGATAATCAAGGCATCCTGACTTTTGCAGGATTCGCCGGAAATCTTCAAGGTATAGCGCGCCCCCAAGGCATTCCCCGAATAAAATCGGGTCCTGCTTCAGCTCCGCGGGAATGCGCCTGTCGGAAAATACGTCGGAAAAATAAAGCTCTCCTCCTTTTTTAAGCACCCGGAAAATCTCCCTAAAAGCCGCCTCTTTGTCCGGGGAAAGATTAATCACGCAGTTTGAAATCACTACATCAATAGAACCATCTTTTATGCCGATTTCTTTCAAGTTTTCTATATAGCCCTTTTTAAATTCCACATTTGGCTTATTAAATCCGAATTTACGCGTCTGGTTATTCATGTGCTTACGGGCAATTTCCAATTGCTCATCCGTCATATCTACGCCGGTCACAAAGCCATTCTCTCCCGCAAGATAGCTTGCGATATATACATCTCGCCCTGTTCCGCAGCCCAAGTCTAATACGTGGCAGCCCTCTAAGCAAGGCGGAATCGGAGAGCCGCAGCCGTAAAATTTCTCCTGTATCTCAGGCTCAATAAGGCTTGCGATTTCGCGTAAGTGCTTAGGTAAAGAATCCGCCGTACAGCAGGCATTAGTCTTAAGGTCTTGCTTGGTTTTAAGTATTTTCCCATAATAGTCTTTAACCGAACCATATTTGCTCTCCGCGGACTGGTGACTATTTAACGCCCCCTGACAGCTTGAGCCGAATCCCGCGGTGCAAGAAAGGCAATGCTCTCCTACGATTATCTCTTTTTCCTTTAAATCGTCCAGGGTTAAACTGCGCATCGTAAGAAAGTTCCCCTTTGCGTCTTTGAGCGCCCAACCCAATGCCTGATTAAAATCGCAGTCATAAAGCAGGCCGTCATAACCCACGCTTAGAAAGTTCCTGCACATAATATGCGTTACGGTATCGGGATTGAAATTGTCTTTTAAAAGCCTCAGGTAGGCATCATAACCGGAGCTTGACTCAAGCTGATTCTTAAATCTTTTAATGGGAACATTGGTAAGGGTAATTAAGCGGTTGAAGCTTATCGCGTAATCCCCGCTTAAATTCAAACGATAGGCCTTTTCCAATTCCTCCTGGCCTGCCGGTAAATACGCGCCCAGCGGATTATACGCCAAGTCAAGCTTCAATCCTTCATCTATGGCATATCCTATCTTGTTTAATGCTTTCAGCGCGGCAATGCTTTTCTGAAAAACCCCGTTGCCCCTCTGGCTGTCCACATTCTTTTCGGAATAGCAGGGAAGCGAACAAATCAGGTAAACCTTGTATTTACGGAAAAACTCAGGCAGATATTCTTTACCGGCCTCAAAGCATACCGTAAGGTTTGAGCGGACAATGAGCCCTTTGACCAAGCCCCTGGCGTTGGCGATAAAAAAATCAAAGTGGGGATTAAGCTCCGGAGCTCCTCCGGTGATATCCAGGGTTTCAATATTATTGCGGGATAAAAATATCAGAATATCCTCAATAGCGCCTTTGCCCATTATATTTTTGCCTTGGGCTGATGCTTCAATATGGCAATGGCGGCAGCTTTGATTACAAAGATTGCCCATATTCACCTGCAGGGTGGTTAACGCTCCGCGCTTAAAGGTATCTTTATATTTAATATCGTGTTTTTCCAGAACGCTTAGGAATGTATTCATTCTTCCTTCCCCTTTCTTAATGCCTTCTGTAAATAAAAAATCCCGATAAGAAGCAGAATCGCGATGATAATTATCCAGAAATTCTTAGGGCTAAACATGGCCTTTATTAATGAAGACCCGAAAAAAACAACGGCAAATGAGCCGGGCATAATGCCAATCAGGGTAGCCAGAAAATAATCCCTCAGTCTCACTTTGGTCAGCCCTAAGCTAAAATTCTGGATATCCCAGGCCACGTTAGGGATAAGCCGGATTAAGAGAACCGTTAAGAATCCATGCCGCTGTATCTTTTCATTAAGGTTTACAATCTTTCCCTTTAGCTTGCTTTCTATAAAGCCCCGGGCAAAATAGCGCGCCGCAAGAAATTCCACGGCTGAAGAAATATTCGCGGCAATCTGCAAAATCAGAAATCCCCATACCGGCCCCCAGATAACACCCGCGGCGGCCGAAAGAATGCTTGCGGGGAAAAAGATTAATAGCCGCAAGATATATACCGCGATATAAATAATCGGCCCCCATAAACCCAAAGACTTAACCCAATTCTTGAACTCTTCTTCTGTTATATGAGAGAAATCAAGCTTAAGATAGCGCAGAATCAGGAAAATAACGCCAAGGATAGCTAGGACAAATAAAGCCTTAAGCCAAGTGCTCTTAATAGATTTCATCTATAATCTCTTCAATATCTTCAGAATAAATCTCACCAATGGTTTATTTGCCTTCTCCAGTAACGGCTTTGCCGCGGTCTTTTTCACCAACTCCGAGAGCGTGGGATAAATATAGATTAACCGCGATAATTTTTCCAGGGTAATCTTGAAGGATTTGGCAAGCATAAATCCCTGCATAATCTCACCCGCATTGGCTCCGGCAATATGCGCGCCCAGGATATAACCCTTTTTATCCGTAATCACCTTTACCAGGCCATCTTTTTCTAAATCCGTTACCGCCCTGTCGCAAGCCCCATATTCTGTTTTATAGACATTGATATCTCCGGACCTTTCCCTTGCCTCTTCTTCGGTTAGCCCAAGATGCGCCAGCTCCGGGTCGGTAAAGGTTGCCCAAGAAACATTCTCATAATTAGCCTTTTGCCAGGCCAGGCGCTTTAGAATGGCGTTACGCGCGCATATCTGCGCCTGATAAGAAGCCGTATGGCTAAACAAATACGGCCCCACCACATCCCCGCAGGCAAAAATATCTTTATTGGTAGTTTGTAAAAACGCGTTGACCTTGATTCCCGTTTTGGCGTATTCTACATTTGCCTCCTCCAAATCCAGGCCTTCTAAATTGGGAGAGCGGCCTACGGCGACTAAAACATTCCCGGCAGAGATTTCCCGCTGAATTTTATCCTTATCCTCTAAGACACA
>SCPY01000029.1 GCA_004299495.1 bacterium
CTCGGAGTAAAGCTGCGCGGCAAGGGTTTTGTTGTGAGAGATAACTAAAGTGGGCCTGTTGATACGCGCTATTACATTGGCTAAGGTGAAAGTCTTCCCGGAACCGGTAACGCCCAAAAGAACCTGATATTTTTCGCTTTCTTGAATACCCCGTGCCAGTTCCTCAATTGCCCGCGGCTGGTCTCCGGCAGGCCTAAAAGAGCTTACCAGCTTAAATCTTTGCATATCAATCAGCTTATGACTTCTAAAGACATATCTACGGCCTTAATCGAATGGGTGAGCGCGCCGATAGAAATTATATCTATGCCGGTCGCGGAGATTTCCCTGGCGTTATTTAAGCTAACGCCGCCAGATACTTCCAGAAGCGTCTTGTGGCAGGCGCCTTGAGTTACACGCCTTATTTTAACCGCCTTTCTGATATCAGCTATTTTCATATTGTCTAACATAATAATATCAGGCCCGGCCCCTAACGCTTCTTTGAATTCTCTTAAAGTCTTCACTTCTATTTCAACCTTTAAGCTCTTCGGACTTTCCCTTTGAGCGGCTCTCACCAATTCCCCAAGATTCAAGGCCCGGGGCCTAAGGCCAGAGGCCGCGATATGATTATCCTTAATCAACACCCCGTCCCATAATCCCCCGCGGTGATTATATCCCCCACCCATCCTCACCGCGTATTTCTGCAACTCCCTTAACCCCGGGATGGTCTTACGGGTATCCATAATTTTTACTTTATAGGGTAGTGCCGCGCTGACAAATTTTTCTGTTAAAGTAGCTATGCCGGATAGATGGCTTAAGAAATTCAAAGCCGTTCTCTCCGCGGAAAGCATAGCGCGCGCATTACCTTGAAGCTTCACAATAACTTTTCCCGCCTTCTGAAACGATCCGTCCATGCATTTGGCATTAAAGACCACCGCCTTATTCAGAGTTTTAAAAATCATTTTGGCGATATCCAATCCGGCAATAACCGCGTCTTCCTTAAGGACTATTTCCGCCTTCAATTTCTCCCGCGGCGGTATCAGAATACGGCTGGTGATATCAACCCTGCCGATATCTTCCTTAAGGGCATTACGGATTAATTGCTGTTTATGTTTTAAGTTCATCGATAGTCTTTCTTAAGGAAGTGAGTTTTTCTTTATTGCTTAAAAGTAATTCTTTTTCTTTCTCCACTATTTCTATGGGCGCCTTCTTGAGGAATGCTTGATTTTTCAGGCGGGATTCTTTTGATTTTATATCCTGGGTAAGGGCGCTTGCTTCCTTGCTTAACCTGCCTATTTCGCTTTCAATATCCAGCAACCCTTCAACTTCCAGGAATATTCGCAGCTTTCCCAGCACGGCGCTTACGCTTTTCTTGCGCTCGGCCAACTCCGGGCGTACGCCTAAACTCTCTACCTTAGCCAGATGCGCGATGTATTTAGACACTTCATCCAAGGCGCTGGCGGTCTTTTTATCCCCGCATAAGATTAAAACCCTGACACCTTGCGTTTGGGGGATCTTCATCTGGGATTTTAAATTACGGATAACAGTTATAACATTAATCGCCAGGCTCATCTTGGCTTCAGACGGCTTATCAATCATCTGCTTCTGGATATGCGGCCAGGGCTGGGTCATAATAGAACCCGAGGACTCATTAAGTTTCTGCCAGATCTCCTCGGTGATAAACGGCATAAAGGGATGTAAACATCTGAGCGTTTTTTCCAACACCTTATACAAAACAATCTGCGTATTTTTATTCTGGCCGGAAACAGAAGACTGCGGATTGGGGGCTAAGCCCGGCTTAGCCAACTCTAAATACCAATCGCAAAACTCATGCCAGATAAATTCATAGAGAATTCCCGAGGCGTCATTAAAGCGGTAATTATCCAGCGCTTTGCCTAATGATCCAAGCATAGAATAAAACCTGCTTAAGATCCATCTATCGGCAAGCTCAAGCCTTTCTTTAGCAAATAAGGCGCATAAATCTGTGTTTACCAGGCTCAAATCTAAATTCATCAAAGAGAATCTTGAGGCATTCCAAAGCTTATTGGCAAAATTCCTGCCCAGTTCAAACTTTTGCGAAGATAAATACACATCCTGTCCGGCGGAAGTAAGGGACACAAGGCTGAAGCGAAGCGCGTCTGTTCCGTATTGATCAATCACTTCCAGCGGGTCAATTATGTTGCCTAAGGACTTGGACATCTTCTTGCCTTCGATATCGCGCACCGTGCCGTGAATATACACATCTCGAAACGGCTCTTTGCCCATAAACTCAAAACCGGCCATAATCATCCGCGCCACCCAGAAAAAGATAATCTCCGGAGCGGTAACCAGGACGCTTGTAGGATAAAAATAGTTTAGTTCTTGAGTTCGCGGGTTCGTGAGCTCTTGAGTTGGCCAGCCAAAGGTAGCAAATGGCCAGAGCCAAGAGGAAAACCAGGTGTCTAAGACATCTTCATCTTGCTTTAGGTTCGCAGAGTTGCACGCTCGGCATACGCTTGGAGCCTCAACGCTCGCAACAGCCTCTTTCTTGCAATCAAGACAATACCAGACCGGGATACGATGTCCCCACCATATTTGCCTTGAGATACACCAATCCTGGATATTCTCCATCCAATTCAGGTACACCTTCATCCAACGCTTGGGATGAAACTTAATCCTGCCGTCTTTTACTGCCTCAATCGCCGGCCCCGCTAACGGCTTCATCTTCACAAACCACTGCCTGGATAAATAAGGCTCAATAATGGTATGGCAGCGATAGCAATGTCCGGCGGATAAGTTGTGCGGTTGGATTTTCTCCAGGAACCCCTTCTCTTTTAGGTCCTCTAAAATAACCTCCCTGGCCTCAAATCTATCCATATCCTTGTAGTCGCGGGCAAACGTATTCATCCGGCCGTCCGCGGACATCACATTTATAAACTCCAAATTATGTTTCTTGCCCAGGACATAATCATTGGGGTCATGAGCAGGAGTTACCTTCACCGCTCCGGTGCCGAATTTCATATCCACCATTTCATCGGCAATTATTTTTATCTCCCTGTTGATTAAGGGAAGGATCAAACTTTCCCCGATAAGCTTTTTATAACGCCTATCCTTTGGATTAACCGCGACCGCGGTATCCCCTAACATTGTTTCTGGGCGCGTCGTCGCCACTACGATATAGCCGCCTGCCGCCTGCCGCCTGTCGCCTGTCTTTTTGGCTTGGCCCGATGCCTGAGGCTTGAGGCCTGAGGCCTGCTTAACCGGATACCTCAAATAATACAAATTTCCCTGCACCTGGCGGTGGGGCGCCTCCTCATCAGAAAGGGCGGTCTGGCACCTCGGGCACCAGTTGATAATCTTATTGTCCTGGTAAATCAGCCCTTTATTCCAAAGGCGCACAAAAACCTCTTTTACCGCCTCAGAATACTGCTCATCCATGGTAAAGCGCGCGCGCTGCCAGTCGCAAGATGCCCCTAATTTCTTAAGCTGATGGATAATGGTTGAGCCGTACTCTTCTTTCCAGAGCCAGACCTTTTCCAGGAATTCTTCCCTGCCCAAATCCTGGCGCTTTAGGCCCTCCTTGGAGAGTTTACGCTCAACCACATTTTGGGTGGCGATTCCGGCATGGTCTGTTCCCGGCACCCAAAGAGATTCAAAGCCCTGCATCCGTTTCAGGCGGATTAAAATATCCTGATAGGTGCTATTCAGGGCATGGCCCATATGTAAAATACCGGTAACGTTAGGGGGAGGGATTACAATACAGAAAGGTTTTTTATCGGGATTGGCTTTAGCGGAAAAAAGGTTATTGTCTTGCCAGGACTGATAGATCCTATCCTCAACTTCTTTGGGATTATAGCGGCTGGAAAGTTCATTCATTAGGTATTCTTAACTGACTTTATCCTTTAGCAGCTTATATTCAACCGAATCAACCAGCGCCTGCCAGCTGGCTTCGATGATATTCTCGGAAACCCCGATAGTTCCCCAGGAATCAGCTTCATCCTGAGATTGAATCAAAACCCGCACCCTGGCGGCTGTGCCTGCCTTCTCATCAAGCACCCGAACCTTAAAGTCTGACAAATGCATTTTGGTTAAGGTAGGATAAAAGGCCTTCAGGCTCTTGCGCAGGGCGTTGTCCAGGGCGTTTACCGGTCCGTCTCCGTCGGCGGCGGTATGCTCCTGGACCCCCTTTACCCTTACCTTGATAATCGCCTCAGAGGTAATCCTGCCGTCCGGTTTTTTCTCCACCACCACCCGAAAACTCTCCAAATCAAAAAAATGCTTATACTGCCTCAGGTTCCGCTTAATCAACAACTCAAAAGAGGCGTCCGCGGCCTCAAACTGATAACCCTTATGCTCCAAATCCTGCAGGAGGCTTAGAATCTTGCGGGTTTTGGGAGATTTCTTATCCAGGTCCAGTTCAAATTCTTTTGCCTTTAAGATAATAGGCATCTTGCCGGAAAGCTCAGAAACCAGGAGGCGGCGGTGATTACCCACCACAGCCGGGTCAATGTGTTCATAGGTTTTGGGGTTCTTGAGCATGGCGTCAATATGCACACCGCCTTTATGCACAAAGGCGCAAGCCCCCACAAAAGGCTGATTCGGCTGCTGGCGCAGGTTAGAAACCTCGCTCACAAAATGCGAAACCTTGGTCAACTCCTTAAGATTCTTATCCGGAATACAGTCAATATCCAGCTTGGCCTTAAGAATTCCGATAATGGAGGACAGATCCGCGTTGCCGCAGCGTTCGCCATAACCGTTAAAAGTCCCTTGAACATGGGTAATGCCGTTTTCAATTGCCAAGATGGAATTGGCGATTGCCAGGCCCAGGTCATTATGGGCATGGATGCCCAGGGTAGCCTTCAGCTGAGGGGCAACCTGATGAATAATACGAATCATTTCCGAGGTAACCGTTCCTCCGTTAGTATCGCAAAAGACTATTCTTGACGCGCCCGCGCCTATAGCGGTTAGCGCGCACCTAAGGGCGTATTCAGGGTTGCTTTTGTAACCGTCAAAGAAATGCTCGCAGTCGTAAATCGCAATCTTTCCTTTAGAAACTAAGTAAGAAACGGTATCTTCGATGAGCTTAAGGTTATCGTCCAAAGAAACCCTCAAAACCTCCCTGACATGCAAATCCCAGGTCTTTCCAAAGATGGTTACCGCTTGCGTGCCCGCGGCGATAATACTCTTGAGGCTCATATCTTGGCTGGCTTTTCTGCCTACCCTTCGCGTGGAGCCAAAGGCAACTAACGCCGCGCCCTTAAGAGGCTTATCCTTAAAAATCCTGAAGACCTCCCTATCCTTAGGGTTCGCCGGCCAGCCTGCCTCAATAAAATGGATGCCTAATTCATCAAGCCGGCGGGCGATCCTTACCTTATCCTGCGCCGAATAAGAAATCCCCTCGGTCTGCGCCCCGTCACGGAGCGTGGTATCGTATAATTCTACCTTTAACATCTCATTTTCCTTTATCTAAGCCAAACTGCGCGTGCAGCGCTCTTACCGCCGTCTCGCTGAATTTTTTCTTGATGATGCAAGAAATACTTATCTCGGAAGTAGAAATCATCTCAATGTTTATTTTCTCCTTTGCCAGGGTCTCAAACATCTTGGCGGCAACCCCGGAATGGGTTTTCATCCCTACCCCGACAATGGAAACCCTTGAGATATCATCATCCTGCAAAACCTCCAATTCTCCTATTTCGCGGGCCCCCTTCCTGGTTAATTTCACCGCCCTTGCCGCGTCGGGTTTAGGAACCGTAAAGGAGATATCGGTTTGGCGGGTATGCGAGACATTCTGCACAATCATATCCACATTTATCCCGCCTTCGGCTAACTGATTAAATATTTTCGCGGCGATCCCGGGGCGGTCGGGAACATTACAAATGGTGATCTTAGATTCGTTTTTATTCAAGGTTATGCCGGTAACTAACACATCCTCCATATTCTTTACCTCCCTGATAATCATCGTGCCGGATTTATCGGAAAACGAAGACCGCACATGTATGGGGACATCAAACTTCTTTGCCACCTCAATTGAGCGGGCCTGCATCACCTGCGCTCCCAGCGACGCCATCTCCAGCATCTCATCATAGGTAATTTCGCCGAGCTTTCTTGCCTTTTGCTCAACGCGGGGGTCGGTGGTATAGACCCCTTCCACATCGGTATAAATCTCGCATTCATCCGCCCTTAACGTCTGGGCCAGGGCGACCGCGGTTAAATCCGAGCCGCCGCGGCCAAGGGTAGTGATATCCGCCTGCGGCGTCATGCCCTGAAAACCGGCAACAATTACGATTTTCCCTCTTTTTAATTCCTGGTGAATCTTATCCGCCTCAATTTTTACGATGCGCGCTTTTGTGTGCGCCGTATCGGTGATAATGCCCACCTGCGATCCGGTAAGAGATATGGCGCCGTATCCTAATTCATGAATGGCCATTGCCAGAAGCGCCACCGATATCTGCTCGCCGGTGGACAGCAGCATATCCATTTCCCGCTCGGGAGGATTCCTGGATATTTTTGCCGCCAACTCAATCAGTTCATCCGTAGTGTCTCCCAGGGCTGAAACCACCACCACCAGCTCATGGCCATTTTTTCTATATCCTGCCACGCGCCTGGCAACGTTCTTTATCCTTTCGGGATTGGCTAGCGATGAGCCTCCGTACTTCTGCACAATCAGTTTTCTCATATTTGCTCTTCCTTAATTAACCTGTCCATCAGGCCGGAGGCATTATCCAGCGCGATGCCGCTTTTCTTAGCCTCCTGCTCATTAAAGGCGAGCATTCCGGACGGAGAAATTCCCCGGCCATACATCGCGAAACATACGCTATCGGCGGTATGGGTGCGCAAAGATAAAGGCGTGGCATGGTCAGCCAATAAAAGGATGCGTAAGTCATCTGCGCTCCTAAAGGCATCCAGGATAACCCCCAGGATGAACTGGTCAATCCTTTCAATAGCCAGAATTTTTTGCTGCAAATCTCCGTTATGCGATGCCTCGTCAGGGGCCTCAACATGCAGATAAACCAGGTCTTTTTTCTTTAATGAAGAGAGGGCGGCCTGCGCCTTGCCCCTGTAATTGGTATCGTAATAACCGGTCGCTCCCTCCACATTAATCACCTCAAGGCCGGTTAACCTGCCTATCCCTTTTATCAAATCCACCGCTGAAATCACCGCCCCGCTTATCCCATACTTATCTTGAAAGCTGGAAAGGCGCGGCCTTTTGCCCTGGCCCCAGAGCCAAATCATATTCGCGGGATTCTCTTTCAGGTCTAAGCGCACCTGATTTATCTCATGGCCCAAGAGAAGTTTTCTCGCCTCCCGCATCAGGGAAATCAAAAACTCGCCATCCTCGCCGCGCGGCAGGTATTTCTTAAACTCTCTTCCGGTTATGTCGTGCGGCGGCACGCAGCGCGCGCTTGAGCCCTTATTCTTGATTACCGCCAGGTGCCGGTAGCTTGTCCCGGGATAAAAACGGACCTCGGATGAACCCATTTTCTGGTCTAAGAATTTCATGAGCACCGCGGCCTCACCGCTTGAGATATGCCCGGAGCTGTAGTCAACCAGGACTTCATCGGTCGCGGTTATTAAATTACAGCGAAACGCCACTTCGTCTTCCTTTAATTCTACTCCCAGGTTTGCCGCCTCAAGCGGCCCTCTTCCCGCGTAATACAATTTCGGGTCGTAACTGAAAATGGCCAGGTTTGCCACATCAGAGCCGGGCGTCATGCCCTCGGGAATAGTCCTTGCCAGCCCGAGTTTCCCTTTTTGAGCCAGAAAATCCATATTCGGCGTCCGGGCATACTCTAGCGGCGTCTTGTTATCCAATTCGGCAATAG
>SCPY01000002.1 GCA_004299495.1 bacterium
GGCCTGTGGTTGCCATATTCGGGCCTACCGATTCTAAGAAATATGGCCCCTGGAGCAGCATTTCTTTCGTGGCGCGCAGTAAATTAAATTGCTCTCCCTGCGGGGCAGCCCAGTGTAAAATCGGCACGTTAAAGTGTATGGATGATATCAGCGTGGAGGAGGTTTATGCCGCGGTCCGGAGGCTGCTTGGCGTAAGCGAGTAACATCATAGATGAGCGATAATTTTAAAAGAATACTGGTAGTGCGCACCGACAGGATTGGAGATGTGGTTTTATCCACTCCGGTGTTAAAGGCGCTCCGGGAGAATTATCCCCGCAGCTATATCGCCATAATGGTCAGCCCCCAGGCAAGAGACCTTGTTGAGGATAACCCGTATATTAATGAAGTAATCGTCTATGACAAAGATATAAAAGATAAGGGCCTGATTGGCTTCTGGAAATTCGTGATGAGATTAAAAAAGAAGGAATTTGACCTGGCAATTGTGCTGCATACCAAGAATAGGACTAATCTTATTTCTTTCTTAGCCGATATCCCGAGAAGGGCAGGGTATTATGATAAGAAATTCGGCTTCCTCCTTACCGATAAAATCAAGGATACGCGAACGCTGGGCCTGCAGCATGAAGTTGACTATTGTTTAGATGTTTTAAGGAAACTTGGCCTGAAAGTGAAGGACAGGAATCCCGCGCTTAATGTAAAGAGCGAGCAATCGCGCTGGGCGAAGGCGGTATTGCAGGAAGCAGGCATTGCGGAAGGAGATAAAATTGCCGCTATCCATCCCGGGGCAAGCTGTGTCTCAAAGCGCTGGCTTAAAGACAGGTTTGTGGTTTTAGTTAATCATTTAGTTGAAGATTACGGCATGAAGGTTGTTTTGGTCGCCGCGGGAGCGGAGGATGTGGCGGTCGCCGATGAGATTGCTAAAAATACCAGATATCCCGTGATAAATCTGGCGGGTAAGACAGCTTTGGCGCAATTGGCCGCGGTATTAAAACGCTGCGCCATATTTATTTCTAACGACTCCGGTCCGGTGCATATCGCAAGCGCCGTGGGCACGCCGGTAATCTCTATATTCGGCAGGAACCAGGCGGGCTTAAGCCCGGTGCGCTGGGGGCCGCTCGGTAAGCAGGGACGGTATCTGCATAAAGAGGTAGGGTGTTCCGTGTGCGGCGCGCATAAATGCGCCATCGGATTTGATTGCCTAAAGGCCGTTACGGTAGATGATGTTTTAAAGGCAGTTGACGATACCTTAAGAGCGTGATATTATAATAAGTTATGAATTTAGACTTGAATAAGGTAAAAACATATTCCATAAAAAAGCGTTTTTCTAAGATTGATAAGGACGCCTTTTCCAAGGTGTGCGGGAAAAAGAGCGGCTTCGGGCAATTTTACGCCTCCCTGCCCGGAATACTCAAGGCAAAGGATTTTAAGGCGGTTGTTGAGGCGATAGTCTGCGCTAAGAGAAAAAATAAGCCGGTGATTCTTATGATGGGCGCGCATGTGATTAAATGCGGCCTTGGCCCTCTGGTGATTGACCTGCTTAAGAAAAAAGTTATCAGCCTGGTTGCTTTAAACGGAGCCGGAATAATCCATGATTTTGAAATCGCTTATCAGGGAGCGACCTCCGAGGATGTGGGAGAGGCCTTAAAAGACGGAAGCTTTGGGATGAGTAAGGAAACAGCCGAATTTATCAATCAGGCTGTAACTAGCGGGGTAAAAAAGGGCTTGGGCTTAGGAGAATCGGTGGGAAGGGCCATTGCCGCTGAAGCTTTAAAATACAAAGAATACAGCATCCTTTATAACTGCCATAAGGAAGGCGTTCCGTCTTGCGTGCACGCGGCAATCGGCACGGATATTATTCATCAGCACCCCTCATTCAGCGGGGCCTCTACCGGTGAGGGTTCGCAGAGGGATTTCCTGAAGCTATCCGCGGCAATCGCAAAAATAGGCGGCGGAGGCGTAGTATTAAACGTTGGTTCCAATGTGATCTTGCCAGAGGTGTTCTTAAAGGCGCTGAACTTGGCCAGGAATCTGGGGCACAAGGCGGATAATTTTGTAACCGCGAACTTTGATATGGTTTATCATTACCGTCCGGCTGTCAATGTAGTGGCTCGTCCCACCCAGGACTCAGGCAAAGGTTATTATATCATCGGCCACCACGAGATAATGCTTCCGCTCTTACACCGGGCAATCATTGAGAAGATATGAAAAATCTTAAAAGCATAATTAATAACTTTCATAAGGTCAAGGTTTTGGTGGTTGGGGATTTAATCCTGGATGAATACCTCTGGGGGACTGTGGATAGGATATCCCCGGAGGCGCCTGTTCCGGTAGTCTGGGCAAATAAAAGAACCTATGTGCCCGGAGGAGCGGCTAATGTGGCAAGCAATATCGCTTCACTGGGAGGTAAGGTTTGCCTGGTGGGGGTATCGGGCGGCGATAAGAATAAAGAAATCTTATTGGCTGAATTAAAGAAAATAAAAATGCCCGCCGCAGGAATATTCTCCCAGCCCGATAGGCATACTACGCTAAAAACAAGAATTATTGCCGGGCATCAGCAGATTTTAAGGGTTGACTGGGAGCATAGGGAACCCTTGCCTAAAGCGCTAAACAATAAAATCCTCAAATTTGTGCAGGACAATATCCGGGGCTATGACGCGATTATTATAGAAGATTACGGCAAGGGCGTAATCAACCTGCATTTGCTTAATGAGATTATCAGTTTGGCCTTAAGCCATAAAAAGATTATCACCGTTGACCCTAAGGAAGAGCATTTTCAATATTACCGCCAAGTTACTTCCATTACTCCAAATCGTAAGGAACTGGAAAACGCGGTAAGAAACCTAAAGCTTAAAGACGAAACTAACAGCTTTAAGGTCAATACCGACCGGCTCTTTACCGATAGGGATATAGACTTGGCAGGCAGTGAGGTTATGAAGTATTTAGGTTTAGAGTCGCTTTTGGTTACCCTGGGAGAGCGGGGGATGTGTTTATTTGAAAAAGGCGGGCGTATCAGCCGGATTCCTACGGTTGCTCAGGAGGTTTTTGATGTTTCCGGAGCGGGGGACACCGCCATCGCCACCTTTACTATGGGGCTTTGTTCCGGAGCGAGTAAGTTAGAGGCGGCGCATATCGCCAATTTTGCCGCGGGGATAGTGGTGGGCAAGGTGGGGACGGCGACAATTACACGGGAAGAGTTGTTAGGCAGGATTAAAAGTTTGTAGGCGAGGGAAGATGGATGTAATCGGCGTAATTCCGGCGCGATACGGCTCAAGCCGCTTTGAAGGCAAGGTTTTGGCGGACATACACGGCAAGCCGATGCTGCAATGGGTCTGGGAGGCGGCAAAGAAGGCAAAAATACTGGATGAGGTTATCATCGCTTGCGATGATCGGCGCATTGAAGAGGCAGCGCGGTCCTTTGGCGGAAAAGCCGTCTTTACTTCAAAAGAGCATCCCTCAGGCACCGATAGGATTTGCGAAGTGGTTAATCCTCTGGAGGTAAGAGTGGTAGTAAATATCCAGGCGGATGAGCCGTTGATAGAGCCGGTGATGATAGAAAATGTCGCCCGTCCGCTTTTGGATATGCCGCAGCTGAATATGGCTACCTTAATGAAGGAAATAGATGACCCGCACGAGATAGCTGATCCCAATGTGGTCAAGGTGTTAACCGACAAAGACGGGCTTGCCCTTTATTTTTCGCGCGCAAGCATTCCCTATCATCGGGATAGGCCAGAGGGCGATGGTGCGGCTTCCGATAGCCGCAGCCATAAATCTGCCGACGTAATTTACTATAAACATATCGGCTTATACGCCTATACCAAGGATTTCCTTTTTATCTTTAAAAATCTTCCGGAATCAAATCTGGAGCGCATAGAAAAGCTGGAGCAACTGCGGGTCCTGGAGCAAGGATTTCGGATAAAGGTAATAGAAACCAAAATTTCCACCATAGGGGTAGATGTACTCGCGGATTTGGAAAAGGTAAGAAAGGCGCTTGCAGGTAAATGATCAGAGAAATCAAAGTAAAAAATATCAGGTTCGGAGCAGGCAATCCCTTAGTCTTAATTGCCGGGCCGTGTGTGATAGAAGACAGGGCCTCAACCCTTAAAGCGGCAAAACTTTTGAAGGAGATTGCTGTCAGAATTAAAATACCTTTTATCTTTAAGTCCAGTTATGATAAGGCAAACCGCACCTCTTTGGGTTCTTACCGCGGGCCAGGGTTAAAAAAAGGCTTAGCAATTTTAAAAGAAGTTAAGGAAAAATTAGGCCTGCCGGTTTTATCTGATGTGCATTGCAAAGAAGACATTGATTACGCGGCCAAAGTTTTAGATGTTATCCAGGTTCCGGCATTTTTATGCCGGCAAACGGACTTTCTGGTAAAGGCCGCAGCCACAAAGAGAGTAATCAATGTAAAAAAAGGCCAGTTCCTGGCTCCCTGGGATATCGCGCCGATTCTTAAAAAGATAGAAGCAAGCGGCAATAAAAATATCCTGATTACCGAGCGTGGGGTTAGCTTTGGTTATAATAACTTGGTCTCGGATTTTCGGGCACTGAGCATAATGCGTGATTTCGGTTATCCGGTGATTTATGATGCCACCCACAGCGTCCAGCTTCCCGGAGGAAAAGGCGAGTGTTCAGGAGGGGAGCGCAGGTTTGTGGCGGGATTATCCCGCGCGGCAGTTGCCTTTGGGTGTGATGGTTTATTCTTAGAGGTGCATCAAAATCCCGATAAGGCCCTTTGCGACGGCCCGAACATGGTTTCCTTAAAGGATTTAGAGGTTTTATTGAAGCAGGTAAAACAGATTGAGAGTGTGCTCGAATGACCCTAAAACGCGCGAAAGAAGTATTCAGAATTGAGGCAGAGGCGGTAGCGGCCCTGGCAAATAAGTTAGACCATAATTTCACCCAAGCGGTTGAGGCAATCTATAACTGTAAAGGCCGGGTGGTGGTTACCGGAATGGGCAAGGCCGGAATTATCGGACAGAAAATATCCGCCACTCTTTCGTCCTTGGGCACGCCGAGCGTCTGGCTGCATTCTGCCGAGGCAATTCACGGCGATCTGGGAAGGGTAACCAGGGATGATATTGTGATTGCTCTTTCTAACAGCGGCGAGACAGAAGAGACCAAGAGCCTAATCCCCCTTATTAAAAAAATTGGGGCTAGAATTATCGCGATTACCGGAAACAGGAATTCCGGCTTAGCCAGGCATTCAGACCTGGTTTTAGACGTCTCCGTGAAAAAAGAGGCCTGTCCTTTAGGCCTTGCGCCCACTTCTTCCACCACCGCGATGCTAAGCATGGGAGACGCCCTGGCAGTATGTTTGGTAGAGAAGAAAGGTTTTAAGGAAAAGGATTTCGCGCTTTTTCATCCGGGAGGCGCGTTAGGAAAGAAGCTGCTCCTGAAGGTTGAGGATATCATGCGTAAAGGCAGGGCTAATCCTATCGTAAAAGAGGGCGCGGTTGTCAAGGATGTGCTTTATGCCATTACTGAGGCCAGGGCAGGCGCGGCATCAGTGGTGGATAAATATGGACGCCTAACGGGCATATTTACCGACGGGGACCTGCGCCGCCACTTAGAGGCTAATGCCAACTTAAGCGCCAGGCTGGTTAAAGAGGTAATGACCAAGAATCCTATCTCCATTCAGCCGCAAAGATTGGCGGTTGAGGCCTTGAGGATTTTGGAAGAAAAAAAGATTGACGAACTGCCGGTGGTGGATAAGCAGAAAAAACCGGTAGGAATGCTGGATGTGCAGGATGTCCTGCGGGCGGGGTTGGTTTAAAAACAGCAGTTAGTAGTTAGAAGTTAGTAGATGGAAAATCTTTTAGCAGAAAAAATAAAAAAAATTAAGCTTTTGATTTTGGACGTGGACGGGGTTCTCACCGACGGACGCATCATATATGATTCCAAAGGCAGGGACTCCAAGTTTTTTGATGTCCATGACGGCCTGGGGGTTTATCTTTTAAAAAGGGCAGGGATTAAGACTATTCTTATCACTGCCAAGGGTTCAAAGACCATCAGGCACCGCGCTAAGGATATGAGGGTTGAGGAGTTTTACGAAGATATTTTCCCCAAGACCAGGGTTTTGGATAAGATTCTCAAGAACCACGAGGTAGTCAAAGATGAA
>SCPY01000003.1 GCA_004299495.1 bacterium
GCCTCTAATGCCTCAAGAGAATCCGCCTGCGTTATGGCTTTTTGAGCCTCTTGAGTAAGAGCTGCAAAATCAATAGACATATTAAAACCCCGGATAAGATTATACTTAAGCTTTGTTTCTCTGACACTAAGCGATGCTTTACTTGCCTTCCCTCTCTTATTTTGGCAAGCTGTGTTGCGTGGATATCCAAATCTCCGCCGTGCATTTTGCAGGCCCGGTTAAAGACGCCCCTTACCTCAAGCCAGTCCCCTCGCGCGTTGTAGCTTCCGGTAAAAGAAATCAGGCTTAAGAAATTATTAGGCATCCAAATACCTATCGCGTTTTCTCCGTCGTGAAGATTAACCCAGGAATAATTTCCCCTTGTCATTACCTCGCCGATTGCCTCTCCTTGGTATATTATTTCTTTGCCATCAAATTGTTTCGCGTTCTCAATCAGTTCCGCTGAAGAGGCGGTTTGTTGGGCAAAGGAAACAGCCGACAGCTGATAGCTGACAACTGTCAGCAAGAAAATAATCCACGCAACCCGCTTTTTAAATCCACGCAGCCCGCTTTTTAAACCCATGTTTCTCATTTTCCTTTGAAAAATGCGACGAAAAATCCAATCAGGGCGAACACGGACATAAACTCCAATCTGCCTATCCACATCTGCAAGATATAGGTAATCTTTAATACCGAAGGCATTCCCGGCTGGGTAATGCCGCATGAAAGGCCCACGTTAGCCGCGGCAGAACTAGATTCAAATAAAGACTCCAGCGCGGAATACCCTGCCGCAATACCGATAATTCCTCCTAAAGCATACAAACATAGATAACAAAGTAAAATGAGCATTGCCGAGCGCACCTGGCGGTCCTGCAAAACAACTTCTTTGATGTGATGGTATTTTTCAATAAATACGCTTGCCTCCGGAAGCATTATCCTCTTCACGTCATTGTATAACGCCTTGAAGATTACGCCAACCCTAAGACTCTTGATAGCCCCAGACGTAGAGCAGACGCCCCCTCCCATCATCATCGCGATAATTAAGGCTGTCAACGCAAGAGGCCCCCACTCAAGGATGAATTGCCGGGAGTAAATAGTCTGATATCCGGTGGTAGTGTGGCCGGAAATCAATATATAGAAGCCTTTCCTGAATAATCCTAACGCATCGGGATACATTCCTAATCTACTCAGTCCCGCGGCTAACAGAAAAAAGGTAAGCATAACGCTCATAAAAAAAGTGCGGGTTTCGATGTTAGCGATGACTTCTCTCCTCTTCTGCCGCCAGAGAGTATAATGCAGATTAAAATTCATAGCGCCTAAAATCATAATCACAATAGTGATAATTTCATAGCCCAGGCTGTGGTAATACAAAATATTTTGCGACTGAGGCGTGAATCCCGCGGTATCAAAGGCCGCCATAAATATGCACACTCCGTGAAAAATGGCATTCGCCCAAGACATCCCTTCTATTTTTCCAGCTATCGCGAGCGCAAGCGTGCCCAGGACAAGATACACGATGCTCACCAGCCAGATAAAACGCGACGTCTCAACCACATTGGGTAAAATCTTTTCATCCCGGCCCTCTCCCACATACATCCGGAATGCCCCGGCCGAGCCGCGCACTAAAAGCGAAAGGACAATCACCACGATCCCCTGGCCGCCGATAAAAGCAAGGAAGTGGCGCCATAGGTTAACCGTCCTGCTCAGATGGTCAATATCCTGCGCAAGCGTCAATCCTGTAGTGGTAAGGCCGCTCATCGCGTCAAAAACACAATCCAGGTATGACTTCCAGTGGCCGCTTAAGTAAAAGGGGACGGCTCCCAAAAGAGCCGCCACAAGCCAGGCCAATGCCACCACCACCATTCCCTGCACCCAACTCAAATCCTTTTGGGTGGAGCATACTGTGGTCAAGAGCTGGCCCAAAATCAAACAGATAAGCAGGCTGAGGATAAAGTCGTAGGCGGGATTTAGTTCTCTAAAAAGAATCGCGCTTATTATGGGAAAGAATATGGTCAGGCCTAAGCCGATGATGATCTTTCCTAAATAATACCCGATTCCCCTAAGGTCGTCTAAGGTTGGCTTGAGGACCATTATAAGAGTAAAACAAAATAAATAACAATAACGCTTGTCAAAATAATCGCGAAGCTATAGGCAATCTCTATGAGAATTCCCTGGGCGGACTGGCAAACAGAAGAGGCAATGTTTTTGGGTTTCATATCTTGCCGATGAGGTAATTCAGAAGCTGCTGTTCGTTCTGCAGGAGGGTAAGGGCAATTACATCGTCCTGCGCAAGGAGCATTGTATTGCCTTTAGGGACAATCACCTCGTCTCCCCTGATGATGGAAACCAGGACTGAGTCCGCGGGCAGCTGTAATTCCTGCAGGGTTTTATTAATGACGGGGGAATCCGTTGGCAGGTCTACGCGCACAATGGCAAGCTTTCCCCGCTTAAAGCTCATCAGGTTGACAAAGTCGGAAAAAGAAACCTCTTCCTCAATGATTTTGGCAAGGATGGTCGTGGCATCTATGGGCACATCTATGCCCAGGCGGGAAAATACCGGCTCATTCGCCGGGTCGTTGACCCTGGCCACGGTGCGGGAAATTTTGAATTTCTCTTTTGCCAGCTGGCAGATCACCAGGTTGTCTTCGTCTTCTCCGGTGACCGCGGCCACTACATCCGCCCGGGATATTCCCGCCTCTTCAAGCTGGCGGGGGTCGCAGCCGTCTCCGCGCACCACCAGGCAATCAACGCCTTTGGCTGTTTCATTGCATACCGCGTCGTCCTTTTCAATTATTACCACGGTATGCTTATCCGCCACCAGGCGTTTGCTAAGAAAATACCCCACCTTTCCCGCGCCGACGATAATTATATACATTTATAGCCCAAACCTCTTTCTTACCTTATCCAGGCTTTCTATTTTAACCAGCGCCATTACCACATCGTCTTTCTGCAATTTAGTCTTTGGCAGAGGTAAGCTTACGCCCTTAACGCTTTTAATCATTACTACCATAAGCTCGCCAGGGATATTTATCTCTTCCGCGTTTTTCCCGACGAGATCTTTGCCAACCTCTATCTCCAGGACGCCTACATCTTTGCTTTCAATCAGGTAGCTGGAAAATCGGCTTTCAATGATCTTGTCGCGAAGCATCGCGGCAAAAAGAATAGTTCCGCTGATAACGTCCAGGCCCAAACTTCGGTAAATATCGGCTCTCGCGGGGTCATAGACCCTGGCGATAACCTTAGGCACCTTGAATATCTTTTTGGCCACCTGCGCGGCAACGATGTTGCTGTTATCCCCGTTGGTAACACTGCAGAAGGCATCTGCCTGGGCGATCCCCGCCTGCTTAAGGATCTCAACATCAAAACCATTACCCTCCAGGGTTACGCCGTTAAAGGTCCTGCCCAGGCGCTCAAAACTCTTCGGGTGCCGGTCTATGACCACTACATTATGGCCTTCAGTAGAGAGCAGTTTGGCTAACTCCGAGCCCACCCTGCCGCAGCCGACGATAATGACATACATATCTATCCCTTGGCTACTTCTATCAGCTTCTGAAACGCCTTTGGTTCATTGACCGCTAATTCAGCCAGCATCTTTCGATTCAGCTCAACCTTTGCCTTCTTCAGGCCTTCCATAAAGCGGTTGTAGGGCATGCCCGCGGCCCTTACCGCCGCGTTGACGCGGCTAATCCAGAGCTGGCGGAACTCAATCTTGCGTTTCTTGCGGTCGCGGTAGGCATACACATCGCTGTGTAAGAGCGAGCGTTTTGCCTGTAGATATTGCTTGGAGCGGTCGCCCCACTGTCCGCTGGCGCGCTTTAAAACTTTCTTTACCCTTTTTCTTCTCGCAACGTTTGTCTTTACCCTTGCCATTTTCTCCTCACTTAGTATTATCCATACGGCAGCAGCGCCTTTACCATCCGCTCCTGCGCCTTGGATACCAGCCCCGGCCTTCTAAGCCCTCTTTTTCGCTTTTGTTTCTTTCCGGAAAGCAGATGGCTTTTCCCGCCCCGGGCGCGTTTAATCTTACCCGACTTAGTAAGACGAAATCTTTTCCTGACTCCTTTTTTTGTCTTTAGTTTTGGCATATGCCCTCTTTTTCGCTTTCTTTCAAATTATTTCGGCCCGATTATCATTGAAATTGTCCTGCCCTCTAAAGTCGGAGGCTTCTCCACGATGGCGTATTGCGTTGATTCCGCCATAAATCTGTCCAAAATGCGCCTGCCTAACTCCTGATGCGCCATTTCCCGGCCGCGGAAAAACAGCCCTACCTTGACCTTGTCTTTTTTTTGCAAAAAGCTAATGAGCTGCCTTAGCTTTACCTGGTAGTCGTGCTCTTCAATGTTAGGCTTGACCCTGATTTCTTTCAGGTGCACCTGGTGCTGGCGCTTTTTCGCCAGGCGCTCTTTCTTTTCTTCCTCATACTTATATTTTGTGAAATCTAATATCCTGCACACCGGCGGCGTTGCCCCGGGCGCAACTTCCACCAGGTCGAGCTCGTATTGATCGGCCATACTGAGGGCCTTCTGTAAAGGTACGATGCCCAGCTGCTCCCCCTGCGCTCCTATGAGCCGCACCTGCGGGGCGCGTATCCTGTCATTTACTCTGATAAATTTCTGAATATCAACCACCTCCTTTTTTAGTTTACAGTTTATAGCTGACGGTTTAGGGCTATAAACTGTAAATACACCAATGTTTATTGGCGATTTATTATTTGTGATCTCAAAATTTCAATAAACCCTTCAATATCCATTTGCCCCTTGTCGCCTTCTCCCCTTTTTCTCACCGCGATTTTATTACTCTGCGCTTCTTTCTGCCCGGCCACAATAATGTAGGGGTATTTTTCTATCTCACAATCGCGGATTCTCTTGGTTAAGGTTTCGTTGCGGATATCCACGTCTACCCTTAGGCCGGCGCTGGTTAATTGTTCCTTAACGCTATTGGCGTAAGAAGCGTCTTCTTCCCTGATCGGCACAACGGCAATCTGCCGGGGGGAAAGCCACAGGGGAAGCGCGCCCGCGTAATGCTCAAGCAATGCCCCCAGAAAGCGCTCCAGAGACCCCAGGATTACCCGGTGCAGCATTACCGGCTGTATTTGTTTTCCCTCGCGGTCAATGTACTTTAAGTCAAATCTCTGAGGCAGGGCGAAATCGCACTGGATAGTGGCGCACTGCCACTGCCTCTTTAGGGCGTCTTTTAATTTAATATCAATCTTGGGGCCGTAGAAGGCGCCTTCGCCTTCGTTTATCTGAAAGCTTAAGCCTTTATCTTTGAGAGATTCCTCCAGGGCGGAGGTTGCCTTTTGCCAATCCTCGTCGCTGCCGATAGAATCCTTTGGCCGGGTGCTCAATTCAATCGCCATATCATTAAAACCGAAGTCCTTCATCGCCGAAAAGACAAAGTCCACCACTTTTTTGATTTCATCCTTTAGCTGGTCCGGGCTGCAGAAGATATGCGCGTCGTCCTGGGTAAAGCCGCGCACCCGCAAGAGGCCGTGCAGGACGCCGGATTTTTCATGGCGGTAGACCGTGCCTAATTCAAATAATTTTACCGGCAGTTCTTTATAGCTGCGCATTTTTGACTTATAAATAAGGATATGTCCGGGGCAGTTCATCGGCTTTAAGACGAATTCCTTATTTTCTATCTTGAAGGTATACATATTCTGGCGGTAAAAATCATAATGGCCGGAGGCCTGCCATAATTGCTGCTGCATAATGTGGGGGGTGATCACCATCTGGTAGCCGCGCTTAAGGTGCTCGTCCTTTTCGTAATCCTCAATTATGCGCCGCAAAACCGCTCCTTTGGGGTGATAAAACACCAATCCCGCCCCCGCCTCATCGTGATAGATGTCAAAGTACCCTAAGGCCGGGCCTAATTTTCTGTGGTCGCGTTTTTTGGCCTCTTCTAAATTCTTTAAGTAATCGTCTAATTCTTTTTTGCTCTCAAAGCACGTCCCATAGATTCTTTGCAGCATAGGGTTAGTCTCTATGCCGTGCCAATACGCCCCGGCCACAGACAGCAGCTTGAAATATTTTATCATGCCGGTTGATTGGGCGTGCGGGCCGCGGCATAGGTCAATAAACTTATTGCCGGTCTTATAAACAGAGACTTTATCGTCCGGGATTTCGCGGAGCAGGCCCAATTTGTAAATTTCATCCAGCCCGGAAAACAAAGCCGCGGCCTCTTTCTTGTCCAATTCTTCCTTAGTAAAGGAGAGGTTTTCTTTGACGATTGCCCGCATTTTTTCTTCTATCCTTCCCAAATCCTCCGGACTAAAGGGCTCTTTTTTGTCAAAATCATAATAGAAGCCGTCTTCAATGGACGGTCCGATGCCCAGCTTTGTTTCGGGCCACAATTCCTTTACCGCCTGCGCCATGACATGCGCGCAGGAGTGCCTTAAAATATCTATATCCACTTTTCTTAGTTTTTAGCCCTAAGTTCTTAATTTTGCCTTAAAGTGGGCCCAAGAGGACTCGAACCTCTGGCCTTCACAATGTCAATGTGACGCTCTAACCAACTGAGCTATGAGCCCGTTATGCATTACATGCCTTTAATGCATTTTTTATTTGCTGCTTTATTTTTGGTAAGCGCTTTTTAATAACCTTCCAGACAATCTCATAATCAATGCCAAAATAAAAATGTATAATTTTATCCCGCATCCTTGCCATATCTTTCCAGGGAATATTCTTATACTTTTGCCTTATATGTTCCGGAACATTTTTTGCCGCCTCCCCAATAATCTCAAGCTTTCTTACTACGGCGCTAGCTGTCTTATCATCTTTTACAAATTTTTCAAAGCTTATATTTCCGACAAATGCCTCTATTTTATTTATGCAGTCCGCGATGTCTTTTA
>SCPY01000030.1 GCA_004299495.1 bacterium
TTCCAATTCCAATGGCAGGGCCCCTGCCACATCCGCCAGCCCCCCGGTCTTTACAAAAGGCGCTATCTCACTCGCGCAAAATAATACTTTCATCCTACGCCGGATCCATCTCTAACCAGTTGCTTCCCTTCTTTATATTCACCTTTATGGGAACATCCAGGGCATATACGGATTCCATTGCTTCTCTTACAATAGGTATCATCTCTCTAAGCTCATTTTCCGGGACCTCAAAAACCAGCTCATCGTGAATCTGCATTGTTATCCTGGATTGCAGGCGCCTGGCCCGCAAAATCCTATAGATATTAATCATTGCCAGCTTTATCAGGTCCGCGGCAGAACCCTGGATAGGAGAATTTACCGCTTGGCGCTCGGCAAAAGACCTGAGAGAATTATTGGTACTGTTGATTCCCGCCAGTTGCCTGCGCCTGCCCAGCAAAGTTTGCGTATAGCCTGATTCCCGGGCTGACAGTATCTGACGGTCAATATACCGCTTAACTTGCGGATAACGCAGAAAGTAGTCCTCAATGAATTTCCTGGCCTCGTCAACGCTGATACCCAGGTCCTTGGACAGCCCGAAATAACCCATCCCATAGACAATGCCGAAATTTATCCTTTTAGCCGTCTCGCGCATCTGGTCTGTTACCGCGCCTTCATCCACCTGAAAGATGAGTCCGGCGCTGTGGCGATGGATGTCCCGGTCATTTTTAAACGCGGATATCAAGGCGCTGTCGCCGGAAAAATGCGCCAGTATCCTCAGTTCAATCTGGGAATAATCCGCGCTCAAGAGATAATGGCCGGCTTCAGCGATAAAGCTCTTGCGGATAAGGCAGGCGATATCCCCTTTTACCGGTATATTCTGCAGGTTGGGATTGTGAGAGCTTAGCCGTCCGGTCTCGGTACCTACCTGATTGAAAACCGCGTGAATCCTGCCCGTAGAGCTGTCAATCAAAGAAGGTAAACTATCCACATAGGTACTCTTGAGCTTTGAGATACCGCGGTACTCAAGAAGCAGACCGGGAAGCGGATGCTCCCGGGATAATTTCCTTAACACCTCTTCATCGGTAGAGAAGCCGGTTTTGGTTTTTTTGACTACAGGCAGTTTTAATCTCTCAAAAAGCACCTCGGCCAGCTGACGGGGAGAATTAAGATTAAATTCCCCGCCTTCCGGGCTGGACGCGTAAATAGAGCTTCTCAGGCCTATCAAGCGCTTTTCTAATTCCCTGGACAATTCCCCCAGGGCTTGGGCGTTTATCTTCACTCCATGCAGCTGCATAGACGCCAGGACTTCCGCCAGCGGCATCTCCAGCTCGTAAAAAAGCTTCTCCTGTGAACCCTCTTTTAATTTTTCTTGTAAAATCGCGGCAAGCCGGATAATCAAACGCAACTTATCTGCGGGCACCAAGCGCTCTTCAGGATGCCTTTCCCGGAGATATCTATAGGCTAATTCGCTTAAAGAGAATTCCGCGGCCGATGCCTCCAGGCAATAGGCGGCAAGCATTGTATCAAAAGACTGCCCGCTAAGATGGATACCGCGCGGCAAAAAGGCAATTAGGGCGTCTTTAAGATTATGACTGATCTTCCTGATATCCGCAAGCTGAAGCGCCGCGCGCAAATCTTCATCGCCCGCTCCAAGAGAATAAGCAGCTCCATTAGATAAAATATACAACTTCTCCTTATCCATATCATCAAGGATAAATAATAATTCTTTATCTCTGCGTATAGAGTCAAACACCTTTTCTTTCATACTCGCGTTATTTTCTAATGGCTCTAAAACTGGGGCGGCAGGAGCAGTTTCGGTGTCTGGGGCTTTGAGTTTCTTAAGCAAACTTTTAAATTCCAGCTTCGTAAAAAGAGAGTAGAGCTTATCATAATCAGGCTCTTTACGCCTTAATACGGACAGGTCAAAATCTAAATCCAGGCCGTCATTTAACTTTAGCAGGTCCCGGTTGAGATTGATTTGATCTCTATGGCTTAAAATGGATTCCCTCAAGGCATTTGAGCCTATCTTTTCAGGATGGGCGATTAAATTTTCAACGCTTCCAAACTCCGAGAGAAGCGCTCGGGCGGTTTTATCCCCGATACCCTTAACTCCCGGAATATTATCCGCGGAGTCTCCCGTCAAAGAAAAATAATCCACTATCTGAGCCGGCTCTATGCCGAACCTCTCCTTCACCTGAGCCTTGTCAAAAAGCAGCCCCGACTTGTCTTTTTTGGGGTCAAACACCTTTACCTTATCGTCAACCAGCTGGAGCATGTCTTTATCCGAGCTCACCACGACCACTTCTAAGAACTTCTCCCTGGCTTTCTTTGCCAAAGTAGCGATCAGGTCATCCGCCTCATAACCTTCCAGCTCAAAGGCGAGCACGTTATAGGACGACACCGCCTCCCCGATGAGATTCATCTGGCTGGAAAGCTCATCAGGCATGGCAGGCCTGTGGATTTTATACTCCTTATATTTCTTCTGCCTAAAGGTCTCCCTTGAAACATCAAAACAACAGGCCAGATATTCGGGATTTTCCTTTAAGATCTTATTTAAAATATTGATGAAGCCAAATACCGCCCCCGTGGGCTGGCCCAAAGAAGAGTAAAGAGCCGGCAGGGCGTAATACGCCCGGTAACAAAGGCCGGTAGCGTCAATAAGGTATAGCGCGGGATTAGGCATTCAGGAGGACAGAGCTCATGCGCAAGATTCGGGATTTTTATTATTTTGCGAGGCGTTGAGGAATAAGCTAGCGAAGAAGCACCTTCCTTTGTGTTTCTTCAATCAAGCCGTCTAACTGGTCGTTCTGAGGGTCTAACTGCTTGGCGTCAAGATACAATCTAAGGGCTTTGAGGTTATCTCTTTTTTTCGAGAAGTTCTTCGCGTTCGCGATATAATATTGCGCAAGCGCCTTCGTGTCAGGAGCGATCCTTTGCTTAAACCATGCCATATCCCTGCTTAAGAGAGAGATTTGCGACTGGAGATACTTCTTGCCCACTTCAGGATATAACTTTCCTATCTCATAAATCCTGTTTTCGGCTTTTTGAGCCATCGGGTCTTCCCTGTCGCTTGCCTCTGTCACCTTTATCC
>SCPY01000031.1 GCA_004299495.1 bacterium
GCAATTGCCATTGGCTGGTATTTTGTGGCAAGCGGGGCATTCGTGGTCTTTGGTATGCCTTATCCGCTATACGGATCAAAAAACCTGACTCATTTTGTCACTAAAGAGGTCGAGGAATGGACGGGCGGAAGGTGGGCCTTTGAATCCGACCCGATTAAGATGGCGCATCTTATGATTGAGCATATAAATAACAAGAGAAAGGCCCTGAATTTAAGGCCGATGATGTACCAGTAAAAATAGCGTTTAGCGTAGAGCGTATAGCGGATAGAAAACGGCTATACGCTATACGCTATCCGCTATCCGCTATGAAAAAACTCTATTACGATGTAAAAAAATGCACGGGATGTAAGACCTGCGAGATTTCCTGCGCCGTGGGCCATTCGCCGTCACAGGATTTGGTTACGGTAATATTAGAAGGAAATGCCGCCCTGCCGTCGGTAAAGGTGTATGGGGCGGAGGGTTTAAATTTCCTGGTTGCCTGCCGCCAGTGCAAGGACCACCCTTGCGTAAATGCCTGCATTGCCTCCAGCCTTTCCTACGATACGGAAAAGGGGATTATCTTCGATAAAGAAAAGTGCGTGGGCTGCTGGATGTGTATAATGGCCTGTCCCTATGGCGCGGTCCGCCACGACCGCCGCGATGCCAAATCGGTAAGATGCGATCTTTGCCGGGATATCAACGACCCGCGCTGCGCCAAGAGCTGCCCCACGAAGGCGATACTTTATATGGAAGAGAAGAAGTGAAACATATACTTATTATCGGTAACTCCGCGGCCGGGATAACCGCCGCGGAAAATATACGTAAGGCAGATAAGAGTGCCAAGATTACCATTCTTTCAAGCGAAGACTATACGGGCTATAACCGCTGCCTCATATCCTATCTGTTAGCCGGCGATATCAAGGAAGATAAGTTAATATACCGCTCAAAATCTTTTTACGCGGATAACCTTATCACCCTGCAGCTAAATAAAAAGGCAGCGAGGATTGACCCGAAAAAGAATCAGGTAGTCTTGGAAGACAAAAGCCGCGTTGATTATGATATCCTTATCCTGGCAAACGGGGCGTCTCCTAAGTTCCCCGAGATAAAGGGCATACAGAAAAGCGGAGTTTTCGGCTTTCGCACTATCCGGGACGCCTTAGGAATGCTGGAACTGGTGCCTATCGCGCATACCGCCTGTATCCTGGGAGGGGGCCTGATTGGGCTAAAGGCCGCCTATGGCCTGAAGAAAAAAGGCTTAGATGTAAAAGTGGTGGTAAAATCGTCCCAGATTTTATCGCAGGTATTGGATAAATACGCGTCAGAAATGTTTAAAAGACGTTTTACGGAAAACGGGGTTGAGATTATCTCGGGAAGCGATTGCGGCGAGGTTATCGGTAACGGAGACGCCAAGGCCATAAAGTTAGATTCCGGAAAAGTAATTGCCTGCTCTTTGGTTGTAGTGGGAAAAGGGGTAAAGCCGAATATCGGCCTGCTGGAAGGATCAGGAATACAATGCGATGAGGGCGCCCTGGTAAATGAGTATATGCGGACCAATATCGCTAATATTTATGCCGCGGGAGATATCGCCCAGACTTATGACCCGATACTGGAGAGGCCGGCGGTGAACGCCCTTTGGCCAAACGCCATTGAGCAGGGGATGGCAGCCGCGCAGAATATTTCAGGAGAAAAGAAGGCATACGCGGGTTCGGTGGGGATGAACTCGGTGCAATTTTTTGGCCTGCCGGTGATTTCTTTCGGTATTACCAGGCCTCTCAATGAAGGATACGAAGAGCTATCCTCTCGGGATATAACGAATGACATCTATAAGAAGATAGTCTTAAAAGATAATATCGTCAAGGGGGCAATTTTTGTCAATAGAATAGAAAATATCGGAATCCTGCTTAAGTTGGCCAGGCTCAAGATAGATGTGGGCCCGATAAAGGATAAGCTGCTTCGGCCGGATTTTAATTTCGCGCTCACCAGGGATTTGGCTTATGACAAGGAAGAATTTTATTTATGAGAGCGGTTGTCCGGCTGTCCATCTAATTTTCAGGAGGTAAGGAATAATGTCTAAAATAGTTGCTGCCGCCGCGATAAGGGGAGCGCGGGCGATTACCAAAGAAGCGGAAGACTCACTCAAGAAGGCCATCGCCGAAAGAGGCCCGGAGACAAAAATCGGGTTTCCCGACACGGCGTTTTTTCTGCCTATGGCAAACGCGCTTTTAGGGCTGGAGGTCAAAACCTTAAAAGAAGCGCTTGTCCCGCTTAATTATGCCAAAAGCCTGCTCCCCGCGGTCCCTAAGGATAATCTTTGGCTTCCTTATCTAGGCGATGCCTTGGACGCCGGCATTGCCACGCTTTTATCCGAAGAAATAATCGTTGTCTTGCGCTATCTCTATAACCAGGAGCCTCAAGCCGATTGCAACGGGTTTTTCACCGACACCACCATAAGGTCTTTGGGTATTCAGCTGGTTGACGGAAGAATGCCCGGTTTTGCCGCTATTCTCGGCGCCGCTCCGACTAACGAGATTGCCGTTGAGATTGTGCGCCAGCTCCAGGAAAGGAATATCCTGATTTTTGTGGGGAGCTCATCAAACGGCCGGTCTATAATTGACCAGCTGAAAGAGTCCGGAGTAGAAATGGGTTGGGATACCTATATCGTTCCCTACGGCAGGGATACAACTACCGCGATTTACCCCCTAAACTGGGCAATTCGTTCGGCGATGACCTTTGGAGGGATTAAGGCGGGCCAGGCCAGGAAATGCCTGCTTTATACCAAAGAGAGGGTTTTTGCCTTTGGCCTTGCCCTTGGCCTGGTAGATGACTTGAAGTACGCTACAGGAGCCGGCGCGATCAATATGGGCTTTCCGGTAATCGCGGATACGGATATTCCCGAAATTAAACCCAGCGGCATTACCACCTATGAGGCGCTGGTGAAAGAGTTTGATTATAAGAAGATTGTTCAGCGCTGTATTGAGGTGAGGGGGGTGAGGGTAAAGGTTTCCAAGATTCCCATCCCCGTGCTTTACGGGGCGGCTTTTGAAGGCGAGCGCGTGCGCAGGGAACAGCTTTATTGCGAGTTTGGAGGCAAGTCTTCCCAGGCATTTGAGCTGATTGTTACCAGGGATTCCGACAAGATTGAAGACGGAAAGATTACGCTGGTCGGCCCCGATATAGACCAGCTTCCCGAGGGAAAGAAATCCCTGCCTTTGGGCGTATTGGTTGAGGTCGCGGGCAGGAAGATGCAGAAAGACTTTGAACCTATCTTAGAGCGCCAGCTGCACAGGTTCTTTAATTATTGCATGGGTGTGATGCATATTGGCCAGCGCGACATAAACTGGATTCGTATCAGCAAAGATTCGCACGCCAAAGGCCTGCGGATTAAGCATCTGGGGATAGTGTTGCACGCGATGATTCACCAGGAATTCGGCGCGATTACCGATAAGGTGCAGGTAACGCTTTTTACCAATCAGGAAGATGTGGATAGGGAGCTTGCAGAGGCAAGGAGGGTATATGTTGAGCGCGACGAGCGCTTAAGCGGAATCACCGATGAGAGCGTGGACACCTTTTATTCCTGCGAGCTCTGCCAGTCATTCGCCCCTAACCATATCTGCGTGATTACCCCTGAGCGGGTGGGATTATGCGGGGCGTATTCCTGGCTGGATACCAAGGCTGCCTATGAGATTGCCCCGGCAGGTGGAAATAAGCCCATAGCCAAAAAAGAATGCATTGACCCGGTAAGCGGGGAATGGGCTTCGGTCAATGAATATGTGAATATGCGCTCCAATAAGGCGGTTGAGAGGTTTTCCCTTTATTCCATCGTGAATAATCCTACCACCTCCTGCGGTTGTTTTGAATGTATCCTCGCCTTTGTCCCGGAGGCAAACGGTATAATGATCGTGCACCGCGATTTCTCCGGGATGACCCCCTGCGGCATGACCTTTACCACATTAGCGGGTTCGGTAGGCGGCGGCATACAAACCCCCGGATTCCTGGGGGTGGGCAAGATTTATATCACCAGCAAGAAATTTATTTCCGCAGACGGCGGATTAAGAAGGATAATCTGGATGCCCAAGGATTTGAAGGTATCGTTAGGCGAAAAGTTAGTAAAAATGGCCGAGGAAATCGGCGAGCCGGGCCTTGTTGAAAAAATTGCCGATGAGACGAACGCCACTACCACGGAAGAGCTGCTTCCCTTTTTAGAAAAGGTCAAGCATCCGGCGCTTACCATGCCGCCGTTGATTTAACGGATAGGAAGAATTCTCTTGACTAATTGACACTTATATATTATTTTATAGGTAAATCAAACCTTATGGCCCAGCCAAAAAAAAGATACCTGTTTCTCATAATCTCCCTATTCATAAGTGTAAGCTTTTTATCTCTTTGCGGTATTGCGCGTTGCGAAAATTTGTTTAAAGAAAGCGCGATTGAATACCGCCAAAAAGGTTACGAGGCGCAAGGTGCCGGGATGCTCGGGGAGGCCTTAATTTTCTACCAGAAGGCAATCCAGATGGACCCGATGCAGGCCGCGGTCTACAACGATATAGGCGTGATCTACGAGATGCAGGGAGAGGTGGAGAGCGCGGAGCAGGCCTATTTTATGTCAGCTAACATTGACCCCGGCTACGTGAAGGCGTATTTCAATTTAGCCCAGCTCTACGAAGGCGAAGGAGATTTATGGCGCGCCTCCGAGCAGTGGATAAAGGTGACAGAGGCAAGCGACAGGGAAGACCCGATG
>SCPY01000032.1 GCA_004299495.1 bacterium
TGCTCCACGATGCGCTGGTATTTTTCCGGGTCTTCAGTCTTAAGCTTCTCAAGCCGCTCCTGGAATTTCTGCTTGCGCGCTTCCATAAGCTCTTTGAATTTCTCGGGATTTTCCTCTTTTAGCCGCATCAGCCTTTCTTTGCGCTTTTGCCTGATGTTCTGCATAGTCTCCTGATACTTCTCAGGATTAGTCTCTTTGAGATGTTCCAATTTCTCCTTTATTTTTTCACGATGCTCTGTAACCGCCTCTTTGAACTTCTCAGGATCCTCTTCTTTCAGATTTTTCAGCTTTTCCTTATCCCACCCCTTATGCTTGCCCTGCTCCCAACCGTACTCAATTCTATCCCGATCTGTTACAGCACTTTGTTTGATCTCTATTCCTCTTCGTGCAGCTTCTACCAAAGCCTCAGGCGCCCCATCCAGATCACCAAAACCCAAACGCGGCCCCAAGCACAACGAAACCGCCGCTACCGCTACCGCTAAAACCAATCCGTCTCTTTTCATCTTACCTCCTCCTTTCTGGCTCACCTACTATATTAGACGAAATCCGGCCAAAAAGGTTTACATTGAAATTCTTATTTTTTAAGTTTATTCCTAACTCCTTAAGAATAAATGGCTTATTGAGATTTACCCCCGCCATATTAGACGAAAAATGAGAAAAAAGGTTTATGGCGTTTTTGTTTCTAGGGAATGCTTCCTGAAAAATTCCCAAATCTGGTCAAAGGAAATAGCATAGGATACCGGCGAGACGCCGAGAAGTTTTGATTCAAAGCCTCCGGGCCAGGCATGGCCCATATCTTCAACCTTCACAAATACCACTTCGGAATCCGGCTTGCATTGCGTGTATGTAGAGTAGGTTACTTTGCTGTTTAAAACAGAGACAGCAGGCTCTTTTACGCATCTATTTATATCAAGCCAGCGGCCCACTACCTGCTCCGGAGGCATCCTCTTATAGTCAACCTTGCGGCAGATGGCATTCAGCGGCTCGCCTCTATAAAAAGGATTGCAGGTATCCGCCGTACCATGAATATCCATTACCGGTAACGGCCTCTGCGGCTTACATCCGGATGGAATTGCCGCCGGGGCAACAGTGGCAATTGCCGCTATTTTATCGCTCAGTTCGCATCCCAGGCGATTTGTCATCAGCCCGCCGTTTGAGATGCCGGTTGCGTAGATTCGCCTTTCATCAACGTTAAATTTGCCCTTTATTTCATCGATCATTTTGGAAATAAAACCAACATCGTCAGCGCTGCCGCAGCATTCTCCTGATTCCCACGCCCCGCCGTTCCATGCGCCGCGAAGTTCCCCGAATTTTATCTCGCCAGTTGCTTCGGGGATCGCGAGAATAAACCCGAATTTGTCAGAGGACTTATCCATTTTATCCAGATACGCCGACCGGGCATTTCCGCCGCCTCCGTGAATATAGAGCACAACCGGAGCCTGCTCCCGCCTATCATACTGCCGCGGCACATGAAGCTTATATGTCCGCGTAAGCC
>SCPY01000033.1 GCA_004299495.1 bacterium
TAAGACCGTTCCGGTAAGAAAATCAAAGGCGAGCAAGACCACCAGCCACCCCGCCCGGCGCCTTACTAACTCCCCTACGGTAGCCGTGGCATAGCGGATCTCCTCTCCGCCCTTAGCGTGCATTTTACCGATTTCATATAACTCTTTCGCGGCTTCCTTGTGAATCAAATCCACCACATCGTCAATAGTGATAATCCCCAGGAGGCGGTTCTCATCGTCTACCACAGGAGCGTCTAATAAATCATATTTAGAAAATTTAGCGGCCGCGTCCTCCTTAAGCATATGGCAGTCAATCTTCACCGTGTCTACGTCTGACATAATATCTTTTACCAGGATATCCGAGGGCGCGGCAATCAACATCTGCAGGCTTAAGCCTCCGATAAGCTTATGGCTTTCGTCGGTCACGTAGACCGAGTAAAGATTGGGGACTTGTCCTGCCTTATAGGTTTCCTGAAGGTGCACCAGCGCCTGGCGAGCGGTCATTGTTTTTTTCAGCTCCACAAATTCGGTAGTCATAATACTGCCTGCCATATCCTCCTTAAAAGTAAGCAGGTTGCGCACATCCTCCGCCTCTTCCTTTTTCATTACCGCAAAAAGCTTCTTGACCACTTTTGGCTTCAGGTCCTTAAAGAGCTGGGCGCGGTCATCCGAGGCCATCTCATTGACAACCGAAGCAACCTCCTGGTTATCCAGATTATTTAAGAGATGCGACTGTTCGGGAAAACGCAGATCCTCAAAAACCTCAACCGCTTTCTTCGCGCTCAGGAGGCGAAAAACAATAATTCTATCCTGCGGCTCTAACCTGGTCCATCCTTCAGCCAGGTCCATAGAATGGATGCCTTTTAAAAGCTCTTTCAACTGCTGAAAATCCTTGCTTATCACGAATTCTTTTATCTCGGGCAGGAAAAGAGCAAAGCTATTAGGCCTGACTATATAGCGGTGGTGGCCGTTATGATTCAGTGCGGAGTTAGGCTTATTCATCATTGTAATATCCGGCTGATTCGGGATTGCTCATCGTCTGACTGCGGCCCGATGAGGGCCAGGCATAAGTTATTGCCCTTAAAGATATCCGCGGCTACCCGCGAAAGATCATCAATGGTTACCAGGTTTATTTCCTGAAGCACATCCTGCGCGGTCTTTATTTTTCTTAACGCGGACTCCTGCTCCCCCAGCCAGAGCATATGGTCAAGAGTGTCCTCCAGGCTCATCAAAAGCTGTCCCGTATAATATTCTCTGGCGCGCAGGAACTCATTCTTTGACACCGGTTTTTGAGATATCTTACGCGTCTCGTTAAGTATCGTGGAAACCGCCGGGATTACCTTGCGGTTATCCACCCCGGCGTGAATAAAGAATGCCCCGGTATCGTAAAAATACCTCGCTTGAGTGCCGATCTCGTAGGCAAGCCCTTTCTTCTCCCTCACCTCATTAAAAAGGCGGCTGGACATATTCGCCCCCAGGATGATATGCAATAAGCTTACGCCATGCCTGTCCGGATGATTACGTTTATAGGATTGGTAGCCTATGGCCAAATGGCTTTGTTCGGTCTTTTTGTAAAAGAACCTGCTTGCGGGCCTCTTCTGGCCGCCTTTTGCCTTTTTAAAATTTATTCCCGGCTTTGCCTTTGCCTGAGAAAATTTCTTTGACAGAAGCTCAAAAACCTTATTATGCTCTATATCTCCGCTTACCGAAACGACAATATTGGCCGGCTGGTAAAATCTACCCTGGAAATCCGCAACCTGCTTCCTGGTAAACGAGCTTACCGACTCAAAGGTTCCCGCCAGGCTCATCCCCAGGGGATGATTCGGCCA
>SCPY01000034.1 GCA_004299495.1 bacterium
TTAACCTGCCATCACTAATTGCGCTGTTTTTAACCGCCTTCACGCGGTATGCCCTAATCATAAAACCTCTGATGCCACAGCTCAAGCATAAGTAGGCTCCAGAGCTGAAAGGAAAAATCCTTTTTAGCGCTTATGTGGCCATTAACCAGCTCCTTTACGGTTTGAGGATTAAAATACCCCCTTTTCAGGCAGGTACCCGAAAGAAGCGTATCAACTAAAAAGTCCTTAAGCTCCTGCCTGAACCATCTTCCGACAGGCATACCAAAGCCCATCTTCTGCCTGTGCGTATTTTCCTTAGGAATAAAGCCTGCTATTGCCTTTTTTAAAATATATTTTTTTACCAGCCTTTTCATTTTATAGGCCTCGGGAAGGCTGGCGGCAAACTCAATCACCTTATGGTCGAGAAAGGGCGAGCGCGCCTCCAGGGAATTTGCCATACTGGCTATATCCACCTTAACCAAAAGGTCATCCGGAAGATAGGTAGATGTATCCGTCATTAAAAGCGTATCTAACAGGCCGACGCTTTTTAGGCCTTCTAAATGCGAAGCGATTAAGCCAAACCCGCCTCTGTCTCCCGGGCAGGAGGAAAAGTCAGGGCTATAAAGCTTATCCTTTAATCCCGCGTCAAAAATAGAAACCCAGCGGATATAGCGGTCTCTAAGAGGCAGGTCAATTGCCTCCATAAACCTCCTTAGCCTTCTTAACTTATTCTTCTGGTCTGCGGAATCAGGTAGGGCGGCAGATAACTTGCGCACAATGCTCCTTACCAATTCGGGCACCCTTTGATAGGCGCCTGAAATAAGCATGGCCTGATAACGCTCATAGCCGGCAAAAAGCTCATCGCCTCCGTCTCCGTTAAGGGCAACCGTAACGAATTTGCGAGTTTCCCGGCAAAGATAATACGTGGGGATTGAAGAAGAATCTGCGTATGGCTCGCCGTAACGCTCAACAAGCAAAGGCAAAACCTCCAATGCCTTAGGCCGAACCACAAACTCATTATGCTGCGTAGAAAACCTGCGCGCTATGTTCCGGGCAAACTTCAACTCGTTGTAATCCTTCTCCTCAAAACCTATGGAAAATGTCTTTATCTTTGCCGAGAAGCCGCTCATCAGGCCCACCACGGTGCTGGAATCTATGCCTCCGCTTAAAAACGCTCCCAGCGGGACTTCGCTATAAAGCCGCATCTTCACCGCCTCTTTTAAAACCGAAAGCAGCCCCTCGGCAGCGTCTTCTTCGCTTATCCTTATCTTAGAAGAATAATCCGGCTGCCAGTAACGGCTTAAAGTAATGCCGTTAGCGTTTAGAAGAAGCGTGTGCGCGGGCAGAAGTTTATACACATTCTCGTAAATCGTAAGCGGCGCGGGGATATATCCAAAAGAAAGATAATAGTCAAGGGCGCTCTTGTTTATCTTCTTTGTAACAGCTCCTCCCGCAAGAAGTGAGGTAAATTCCGAGGCAAAATAAAAACTTTCTGCCTGCCTGCAATAAAGCAGCGGTTTTTTGCCTATCCTATCCCTTGCCAATAAAAGCGCTTTTCTTCTTTTATCCCATATGGCAAAGGCAAACATCCCCCGCAGGTGCTTTACGCATTCAGCGCCGTAGTCTTCATAGAGGTGGATTATTGCCTCGGTATCGCTGTTTGAGCTGAAGCTGTGGCCAGCTTTTTCAAGGCGCGGCCTTAACTCATGAAAATTATAAATCTCTCCATTAAAGGTTATCCATACGGAGCTGTCTTCATTTGACATAGGCTGATGTCCGGAACCGGAAAGGTCAATGATGCTTAACCTACGGTGACCCAGCCCTACGGAGTGCCCCTGCTTATCAATAAAAATCCCTTCATCGTCGGGGCCCCTATGGGTAAGCGCGGCGCACATCTTCCTGATTTGGCCTTCCTCTATCAGGTTATTCTTTGAATAAGAAACTGCTCCGCATATCCCGCACATAATTTTCCTATCTTACTGATGCCGCCACAGATTGAATGACAGCCAAAAACTTCGGGGTATTTGCCTTCAGAGAAAACCTCTCTTCAGCCGTTTTCCTTCCGGCAGCCCCTATTTTGCGCCTTAGTTCCGCGCTCTCTACCAACAAAGAAAGCTTGCTCACCCATTCTTCTTCGCTTGAAGCAAGATAACCGTTTAACCCGTCTTCAATTATGTCCTTATTCGCCCCTACGTCAGCACACACGCAAGGCAGGCCCATGCTCATATAAAGTATCGCCTTGAAGCCGCATTTGCCTTTTGTCCATTCATTGTCCGGCATGGGCATTATGCCTATATCCAAAGACAGTAGCTCGCTCTTCTCTCCTGGCTCTGACCATACAACGCTGGTAATATTTGAAAGCCCGTCGAGGGAAAAATGCCCCCCTACGACCTTAAACTTCAGGTTAGCGAACTTTGCGCTCAAGCGCCTGAAGGTGTTTTCCATGGGCCTCAAAAAGTCAAGAGTGGTAATGCTTCCCACCCAACCAATGACGACTTCTTCTTTTACCTCCTTTTCGTAAAGACGGTATTTACCGGTATCAATACATGTAGGTATTACCCATGTATTGTGATTAAAACGGCGGGAAAAATCGGCGAGATAGTTATTTCCGGCTATTACTACGCTGCTTTTTTTTATAATTGACTCCACTTTCCCCGGCCTCTTTAATTTCTCTATAAAATTATTGCAGCGGCTGCTGGAGGCTAAATATATGGCATCGTCAAAATCAAAAACAATGGGCCTGCCCGCCCGCGCAGCTAGAGTTTCAAAAAATGCGCCCCCGATAGGGCATGCCTCCCTGTGTATAAAAACGATATCAAAGCGCGATATGCAGATCAAGTCAGATATGCGCGATAAAAACCCAAGCGCAAAATAAAAAATCTTTCTCAAATGCCTGCCTTTTTCATAAAGTATTTTATAGGCCGGCTCTGACCAAAACGGACGCAGCCGCACTTTATACCTTTCTTTTAAAAAAGGCAGGAACTGCTCAACTCTGTATCTGTTGCTTGCGCCCTGCCTGGGATAAGGAACCCAGAATAAAATCCCCATTTTTTTAGCCATATTCATCATTTGCCAGACAGCGCGCTTAAACGTCCGTATACCTCCATATATCTGTCAGCTCCGTCATAAAGCGAAAAATATTTCTGTGCCGCCTGCCTGCACCTCACCGCTAAAGCTTTTGCGTCGGAAAACAATACCTCAAGCTCTCCGATAGCCATGCCGTATGCCTCGCGGCTAAAATCCCGCACAATCACGCCCACCCTTTCCTTTCGCACTATCTCATCGGTGTCTCCAATGCCGCTATTAATCACTACGGGAATCCCGCATGCTAAATATTCTGCCACTTTGGTCGGGCAGCGCGCTTTTCTGGAAAGCCCTGGTTTATAAAAAGCTATCCCCGCATTTGCCGCAGAAAGATAGCCGCGCATGCTTTTAAATGCCGCGGGAAACGCCGAGATTCCCTCATCATTAACTTTTTCCGAGTTTAATAGCGACCTAAAGAGTTCATCCTCCCTCGTAAGTACCAAAAAACGGGCAGCTGCCAAATGAATTTTCAGGGCCGCGAAAAAACGCAGCATTTCGGAAGGCATTGACCATGTGCTTAAGGAACCGCTATAAACCAAGGTAAATTCCGAACCGCCAGCGGTCTTTGCCTCAGGGAAAAAACGCTCTAAGTCAACGCATGTCGGTATTACGGTTATCCTGCTTAAGGGCAGCGCAGGTTTTGCTGCGCTGCTTATCTCTTCCGCCGCCTTATTAGTAAGGGATATAATCTCATCCGAAACCCTCAACAACACCCTTTCTGCGCGCTTTGCCGCTTTAAATACAAAACTATCCTGCTTCCACAAGCCCGCCTCAACCCTTTCATCAACCCAAAAGCCCCGCATATCAAAAATAACCTTTACCTTCAGGAGCTTTTTGAGGATTAGGGCGCAGGCGCACGGCAGATAACTTCTGGCATGGACAAAATTAACTTTTGCATTTACGGCTGTTTTAAGAGAGGCAAGGAAAAACCGCAGAAAATTACCTATCCTTGATAAGGCGCCGCGCGAGTTATTATAGGCAAGCGGCTGCCACTCTATCCCTAAGCCGGCTAGCTCATTTTTTAAACGCAGCGTTTTCCCGCTATCGGAAAACAGCTCCCTTTTCTCCAGCGTTACAAGATTATAGCTCGCCCCTTTTTCAGCCAACAGCCTCACATAAGAGAGTATCTGCGATTCGCCGAGCGGCTCAAACAGCCCGTCGTATGACAGGTAAAGCACCCTTACGCCTTTTGGCTTAACAAAATATACCACTGCTCAGACACCATGAAACCACAATAACCAAACGGCGGTTTGATTATTATCACTTGGCCGCTGGAAATCGGTTTTTTGCTATTTCAGATAATTCCTTATCATCAAAGAAAATAAATATGCCTGCCACTCCAAAGATTATGAAAAATGGCATAAGCATATCCCTGTGCCTGAAGACTGTGCCCACGTTTCCCTCTCCAATTGCCAAAAGCGCGGAAAACACAACCACGCAGATAAACGCTACGTGGCTTTCCTTAAGCTTGTGCTTTAACCCGAAGGAAATTCCGATAAGCGCAAAAGGAAAAAACATAACCCACGCGAGCGCCTGAACCGCTCCAAACAATTCCCCCTTGGTCTTGAGCTTCCAGGGAAATGGCTCAAACAAGGAATGAAACAACCCCTTTAAAAAAGCTACCGCTAAATCAAGGGGCGGAATCTTACGGATATCCTTACTGCCGCTGTAGTATCCGTCCGGGAGTATCTTATAATTATTGCCGGGAGTATTTATGTAGCCTATGTGGGGATTGGTTAAGGTGGCAAGGTCAAGGCTGCTTAAGGCCTTTTGCCTGTATCCGCTTGAGAAAACGAGCAAGCCGCATAAAACAAGAAAAGAAATTTTCCATCTAAACCTGAACCTTAACGATATAAACAACGCGATTGCCAAAACGAGCATAAGCGGAGCAAACACGCTTATCCTGATAAAATATACCAAGCCGGCGCAGAAAAAAACAACGGCAAGATGTAAAAGGCTATAACCTAAATAAAATTTTGTCAGCGAGTAAATAGACAGGCAAAGCAATAATATAACCATCGGATCCCTTGCGCTGGTGAGCGAAAAGACAAATATGGAAGGCAAGAATGCAATTATAATCATGGAGATTCTCGCCGCCTTTTTTCCGAACAATGACTTTGCCAGCTCATAAATTACAATTGCGCTCGCAACGCTAAAGACGGCATTAATGAACTTTATAAGTTGCGGCACATAATCAAAGACGGAATAAAGAAAGGCAATGGCGTAACTGAACACCCCTACCTGATAGAGCCTCCAGTCAGGTATTTCCTCCGCGTAAAAAGAGACCATATCGCGGTAATCTCGGAATATCTGTTCGGAGCTTGGAATGATATACATATCCCCGCCGGTAAGAAAACGCGAGATATACCAGCCGCGCGCCTGATAACATTCTCCGTCAGGAGCAATGATGTCCGTATTCCCGGGAAGAAGAAAGAAATAATAATAAAGTATAATGAGCAGGAGCCTTGCGGCAATACCCCAGCTAAATACGCTAAGGATAAACCGCCTTTCATCTCCCGCCGGAAAACGCAGCCAGATATAAACGAAACAGGCTGCCAAAAGCAAGGTTATAATAAAGGCATCTACGGAGAAAAAACTCACCGCGCCTAAAACAGACCCTAAGATTATGAGATTAATCGTTGCATTCTTCATTATTTACGCTATCCGCCATGGATTAAGATTACCAGCCTTCTTTTATCACATCCGCGATATATTCGCGTTCATCTTTCCCTACCCACCATCCGCATGGGATGCAAAGCTCGCAGTCCTGGAATTTCTCTACTCCCGGCAAGAGAGCCGAGGAGCCTTCAAAGCATCCATAGATATCGTTCCTGACGTGAAGCAGGCTGGAATGTACCCCTCTTTCGGCAAGCTTCCTTGAAAGGTCGTCCCTGCGCTCGGCAAAAAGCATAAACACCCACCAGGCAGGTAAAATACCTTCAGCTATTTTAGGCATACGTATGCCGGCAACACCATTAAGGCTCTTAAGAAAATATTCAGCGTTGCGGCGGTGCGCCTTAAGTATACCGCTCAATGACTTTAACTGCTCGATGCCTATTGCCGCGTCAATATTATTCATATGGAATTTATAACCCGCTTCCGGAATAACACAATCCCAGCGGCTGCCTTTCCAGTTTCCTGCGGAATCTTTTGTAGCCTCCCTGTCGATACCGAACCACTTTAGTTTCTTGCCTCTCTTGAAATCGTTTTCATCAGAAAACGAAAGCGCGCCTCCGTCTCCGGTATTGATATGCTTTATTGCCTGAAAACTGAAACATGTAAAATCCGATATACACCCCACGCTCCTGCCCTTATAGGAGGCGCCTATCCCCTGCGCGGCGTCCTCAATCACCTTTATTCCGCGCTTCCTACCTATGGCATTTATCTTGTCAAGGTCGGCCGGTATCCCTGTCCAGTCAACAAAAAGGATTGCCTTTGTGCGACCGGTGATTTTTTCTTCAATCTGCACTGGGTCAATGTTGCCAGTATTTACGTCAATATCGCACCAGACTGGCCTTGCAAAAAGGTTACTTATCGGCGCATTCGTGGCAACGCAGGTCATGGGAGAGGTAATAACCTCATCGCCTGGGCCGACGCCAGCAATCTTAAGCGCCAGGGTAATGGAGCTGGTGCAGCTGTTTGTGGCCATGGTAAAGGGGTTGCCTACAAGTTTCCTTAGCCTGCTTTCAAATTCCATTACCTGCACTCCCTCGTTTACAAGGCCGGAGAATAACACTTCCTTAAGAGGCTTCATTACCGAACCGGGCATGTGCACCTTGAATAAAGGTATATTCATTTTTTTCTTCGTCATGTCAGAACTTTACCTCCTCGTCGCTATAGGTATGAAAATCTTTATCAAATATCTTCTTCTCGATTAAAAACTTACGCAGTCCGGGCTTACTCATAAGGAACATATCGCTGGTAAAGCGGTCAAGATTTGTTTTGCGCAGGCTGCTGCTGGGTTCTTTCCCGTAAGCAAGATCGTGTTTAGGATGTATATTGCTGATAAAAGGCTTGATGATTATATAATCGTTATTCAGCTCATAAGAGCGCCTAAGCTCCTCTTCGTTTATCAGCTCCTCATGTATCTTTTCGCCCGGCCTTATGCCGATCTCCTTCACCTTGCCTCCGTATTTCTCCGCGAATATCTCCGCCAAATCCTTCACCTTGCCGCTTTTTACTACCGGAATAAAGGTGTCGCCTTTTTTCCCGAGGGTTATCGCAGTCATTATCAGTTTCACGCTTTCATCAAGGGTCATAAAGAAACGCGTCATATCGTTATGCGTGATAGGATAGGCCTTATCGGTTCTGGAATTATACCTGTAAAGGGGGATAATGCTGCCGCGGCTCTCCATAACATTGCCGTAGCGCACGCACATAAATTTAGCCTTATTCATGTTGTTTGCGGAGATATACAGGCGCTCGCCTATTGCCCTGCACATAC
>SCPY01000035.1 GCA_004299495.1 bacterium
GCTGTTATATCCCGCGATTCTCCGTTGTAGGTAAATCCCGGAGACAGCGCTATAGACACAACCCCAATTTTTTTCTGCACGTCGGGATTTTTGTAAAAATCATCTAAATTCCTAAGTAATTCCTCGTGTCTGGCTTCGGAAGTCAAAAAATGGGGTAGTGACCATTTGCGCATAAGAGGATCGCTTGTTCCCGTAAAATCTTCGTCTATGTCTAAAATTATATTGGTTGCCTCTTCTGAGATATTTTTTAATGTTTGAATGTCCGCGGGAGAAACAATATGGATTCTTACCATTCTCGTGTTCCTGACATCTTCCGATAAAATTTCAATTAATTTTTCTTCTTCCTTTTTTCCCATCCGTTTTTTTATTTGATCCTGCGTTTCTTTTATATAATTTTTAAAACTGCCTTCTTGTGCAAGGCGAGACTTCAGGACAAACTTGTTATGGCCGCTTTCATTTTTCTCGCGCCTAACCAATATTTCATAAACGCCATATCCGGGAACGTAAGTGCCGGAGGTTTCGCGCGCCTCTGGAGGAACAACCCATACAACTTCATCAACCAGGCCTTCCCCGACAGCAGGAGTGATAAAATTATCTATTTCAAGATGATCCTGCGCAGTCTTTGCCAAATCTTCATTGTTTTTATCTAAAGCCGGCGTAACAACTATTCCGAAGTCTCCCCCTATGTCTTCGTGGGCATCAAAATGAACCAAAACTGTTTTTGTTTTTTTCTGTTGGCTTAAAGCAGGATCCGAAGCGGGAAGCAGGCCCATTTTCTGAGCCATCTTCCAGTAGAAAAATGCCCAATTATGATCCTGTTCAACCCCTATGAGAGAGCCATGCGGGCTAAAGGCCTGCGTTTTAAAGATATTATTATATATCTGCATCTGGCTGAAAAATTTTATGCTGGGGTCAGCGTAACGGTTTTTGATTTTTTCTTCCGAAATAAAATACGTACCATAGAGAAACCAGCGAAAAAAGTCTTTGCGCGAAAGCCATTGGAGGTTCGCTTTGTTCAAATTTTCTAATTTCGAAAAAAGCGCCTCTATCGCTTCAGCCTCTTGTTTGGTTAAAACCGCGCTCTTGATTATTTTGTTAAAGAATTCTTTTTTGGCGTATAAAACCCTGGCAGCTCCTAACCAATTGCTGCTATTTAAGTAATGCGTAAACTGTTTCCAGATAAAATTATCGTTATCCGTGCCTTCTAATTTTAGCAGGGAATCTAAATAATCTCCCACAGGTTGGCGCTTATTGCGTATTTTTTCCAGGAAAGATTTATCTTCCGCTGAGTGGCCAGGGGCGTCATATGCTATTCTCGCTTCAGCAGTCTTACGAAAAATATCAGGGACAAGTAAAGATAAGGCTGCGGCAACTCCGCCGCCAAAAAACATTTTTAGAAAATCTCTCCGGGTTAATTCGTCATCACTCTCCGGAGAGTTGCCTCCAGCCGGAGAGCTTGCGTTTTTCTCTGGCCTGGTAATGGGAGAAGAGGTAGGCGCGGGTGTCCCGGCGGTTTCTTTATCTTCTTTATTTTTGATGATAGCGGAAGAGGAGCCCGGTGGAGAGCTTCCGGCTGGCAAACCCGAAGGCGAGGACGCCCCTTCCACTATAGCTACTTCAGGATTTAACGTATGGCTGTTACTAGTGAAGACAGATATAACATTATCGGTTAAGGGGGATGAGACGTGTTCATTGCCGGATATTAAGATTGTTCCCTGAGGGTCCATAAGATTGCTAAGAGCCATTCCGCCGCTAAAGTAGTTTCTTATGGTTTGGCCGTAAGGGGCGTAAACCGGCTGTCGGATATTGTATTCGCCGTCTTTAAAGGATTTTTGGTAGGCCTGAAAATAGGTTGTCTTAGACCAGAGGATTTTAGAAGTTAGGCCCTGGAGATTTCCTTTGTCTATGAGCCAGGAATATAGTCCGCCCTTGCCGTAGAGCCTGGATTTAAACCACTGGGCAAGAATGAGAGAATAATAAACCTGCCTTAAGGGGGCGTATCTTTTCGATGTGTTAATCTCTTTGGTTAGTTTTGGAAGAATCTTTTCCCGGATGAGCTGGCTTGCGTATTCATTGAGGGTTTTGAGGCGCGCGTCCTTAAAATTGTAAACAGCTGAATTTTTGAGATAATCCTGCTCCAGCATTACCTTCAGGGTTGCCTTGTAGATATAGGCATTGTCTTTGGTCTCGCGGATGATGATTTCTCCGGGGACTATCCATGGCCTGGTGAGGGTGGGGATGGTAACATTTTCAGCTCCTAAGAGTTCTCCCGCTTTTTGATAAAGCTTATCCCAATATTCCTTGCCTTCGGGAGTTTCCGGAGAGGTGAATTTGGCAGTGTCTTTCTTTAGCTGAAGGTCTGCCTCAAGGAGAATTCTTCCGACATCGGTTGCTTCCAGGCCAGGGTCAATAATATTATCTTCTGCGTCAGGCCGAAGGTTTACCCAGAAGGCATCATTGGGCAGGGTTATCCCGACAAAGAAATAATTCAGCAAGGTTTTTGTGGTTTCTTCTAATTCGGGCTTGCGGGGATTCTTGAGATCGCCTTTATCCAGCAGGAGGCGGAAGTTATTTTGGCCGTTGTCATATCCCAGAGAGCGCAGGTGCAAAGGCCGGAATTTGTCCTGAATGAAGGAATTGCGAAAGGCATTGATGTGGCCAGAGATGTCTAACTGGCCTGCTAGTTGAGCAAAGCCGGACTGCTCAAACAAAAGGCAGAAACATAACAAAAAAGATAAAATTTTACTTTTCCTGAGCATTCTTTCCTGCGACATAATGGTGATTTCTGGCTGCCAGCCGTATTTACTTTAAGTACTCAAAATATACTATATAGGATGAGGGAATTCAAGGCTAAAACATGGGTTTTGGGAAAGCGCTTTCTTTTGCGCGTAGAGGCCAAGAATGTCTTGACCGCCCCTTAAATTAACTATACAATTAGGGCTGTCGTTTCAGCCCTGAGAAGTTGCCTAAAGGATAACCATTATTAATATAGAAGGAGTAAAATAGGATGGCTAAGATCAAACGCGCGTTGATTAGCGTTTCGGATAAGGCGGGAATCGTGGATTTTGCTCTTGGCCTGCATAAGCTGGGGGTGGAGATTCTGTCTACCGGCGGCACGGCAAAGGCGCTAAAAGAGGCAAAAATACCGGTGATTGAGGTTTCGGATTACACGGGTTTTCCGGAGATGCTTGACGGCCGGGTCAAGACCTTGCACCCTAAGATTCACGCCGGACTGCTTGCCCTCAGGGATAATCCGGAACATATGCGCACCATTAAGGAACATCAAATCGGCCTGATTGATATGGTAGTGGTGAATCTTTATCCTTTTGAGAAAACCATCCAGAAGCCGGGAGTCAGCATAGAAGAAGTAATTGAAAATATTGATATCGGCGGTCCGAGCATGCTTCGTTCCGCGGCCAAAAATCATTTATCGGTAGCGGTAGTGTGCAATCCCGCCAGATACACGGAGATTTTAGAAGAGCTCAATGAAAATAACGGCGGCCTGTCACAAAAGACAATGCGGGAACTGGGAATAGAGGTCTTTAGGGCAACCTCGCATTATGATAATGTAATCTACGGATATCTTAAGGAGCGCGTTTTGGAGGGTAAGGAAAAAACCGATGAGGCCTTCGGCCGGAGATTAGATTTAAGTTTTATCAAAATCCAGGACCTGCGTTACGGAGAAAATCCGCATCAGAAGGCGGCATTTTACCGCGACGCCAAGGATGCCAGAGGCCTTGCCCAGATGAAGCAGCTCTGGGGAAAAGAGCTTTCCTATAACAATATATTGGATATAAATTCCGCGGTCAACCTGGTAAAGGAATTTGAACTGCCCGCGGCAGTGTTTATCAAGCATAATAACCCTTGCGGAGTATCCGAAGATAAGAGCCTGGCAAAGGCATACCGCCAGGCCTGGGCCTGCGATAAGCTTTCGGCATTCGGAGGCATTGTCGCCGTAAACAGGGAAATTGATTTGGCGCTTGCCAAATTGATTTCAAGAAGCGGATTTCTGGAGTGTATCATCTGCCCGAGGTTTAGCTTAGAGGCCTTAAGCATATTAAAGGACAAAAAAAACGTCCGGCTTTTAGAGCTGGCGCGCCTTACGGATACGCATAATGGACTGGACTTCAAAAAGGTTTCCGGCGGGCTTTTACTGCAGGATGAGGACGGGCTTACCCTGGATGAAACAAAGCTAAGGGTAGTTACCAAAAGAAAGCCTGGTGCTAAAGAAATGGAGTCGCTTATCTTTGCCTGGAAAGCGGCAAAACACGTGAAATCAAACGCTATTATTTTAGCCAGAGGCAGAAAGACCGTGGGTATCGGCGCGGGCCAGATGTCCCGCGTGGATTCGGTATATATCGCCACCAAAAAAGCGGGGGAACTCACCGCGGGCTCAAACCTTGCTTCAGACGCATTCTTTCCCAAGGAAGACGCCATCCAATTAGCCGCGAAATTTCAAATCCAGGCCATCATTCAGCCCGGCGGCTCCATTGCCGACGAACAGATCATCAAAACGGCGGATAAACATGATATCGCCATGGTCTTTACCGGGATAAGGCACTTCAGGCATTAATTAGTTCTGTTAATGACTTACGTTGAAGCGATTCAATACCTGGAATCTTTTATTAATTATGAGAAAATTCCCGCCTTTTCCTACCCGGAATCCCTGAAATTAGAGCGGATGAAAGGTTTTCTGGCGCTGTTGGGCAATCCGCAGGAGGATTTGCGTTGTTTACATATCGCCGGGACTAAAGGAAAAGGCTCTGTGTGCGCCTTTGCGGCGTATATACTAAAGAATTCGGGATTCAGAGTAGGGTTGTATACCTCTCCGCATTTAACAGATTTCCGGGAGAGGATCCGGATATTAGAAATGACGCACGACGCTTGCCTGTCCGGCCCGCCTGCCTTCAGTCGGGCAGGCAGGCAGGCGCGGCGCGCGAGGCACGGCGATTTTGAGGGGATGATCAGTAAGAGGGAAATAGCCGGGCTCCTGCAAAGGTTCAGGCCGGCCATCGAAAAGTATAACCGCAATTGCAAATACGGGGCTTTAACCTTTTTTGAGGTTTATACGGCACTGGCATTTTTGTATTTTAAGCGGAAAAAAGTTGATTACGCGGTTTTAGAGACAGGCCTTGGGGGCAGGCTGGATGCCACAAACACAGTTAATCCGTTAGTCTGCGCGATTACACCGATAAGCTATGATCATACGGATCAGCTGGGTAATACTCTTAAGAAAATCGCGGTGGAAAAAGCGGGAATCGTAAAGAGCGGCCTGCCGAAGGTGATAATCGCCCCGCAGGAAAAAGAGGCAAGAGAAGTCATAAGAAATCGCTGTAAAGAAACAGGCGCGCAATTATATGAGATTGGGAAGGATATTGTATGGCGTAAGAAGAATGACACAGGAGGGTTCCAGGGCTTTTCGGTAAAAGGGGTAAGGGGAAATTATGATAACCTCAAGATAGGGCTCTTAGGAGAATATCAGCTGGGCAATGCCGCCCTGGCAATAGGGATGGTTGAGGCGCTGGCAGAGGAAAAGATTACAGCCCTGTCTATTCAGCGGGGCCTGAAAGAGGCGCTTTGGCCCGGGCGGCTTGAGGTGGCCTCCCGGAGGCCGTTCATAGTGCTTGACGGAGCGCATAACACGGCTTCGGCCGCGGCTCTTAAGGAAGCGCTTAAAAGACATTTTAAGTATAAAAAACTTATTTTGGTGCTGGGTATGTCTCAAGACAAGGATATTGAAGGCGTATGCGATATCCTCGCCCGTTTGGCCGGTAAAGTTATTCTCACTAAATCCGGAAATTCCCGCGCGGCCGAGCCGGAATTTATTCAAAAAATGCTTCATAGGCAGGCAGAGTTAACAAAAAATATTAAAGAGGCAATCGCTATGGCAAAAAAATCAGCGAATCCGCGGGATTTAATCTTGATTACCGGCTCCCTGTTTGTGGCGGGAGAAGCAAGAATATGCTTAAAAACATATTAGACGATACTATTGCCGCGGTCTCAACTCCGTTAGGCAAAGGGGGAATCGGCATAGTGCGCCTAAGCGGCAAAGAAGCGCTCAGTATCGCGGATAAGATATTTCAGGCCAGGGACGGCCAAAAGCCATCCGCCTTTAAGACCTATACGGTGCATTATGGATGGATTATCAGAGGCCTGCGGTCTCGAGTGAAAAGAGGCAGGCGGCCCGAGGCAGGGGACAGGGGGCCAGGCATTGTGGATGAAGTTTTACTGACCGTGATGCGCGCTCCCGGAAGCTACACCAGGGAAGATATCGTTGAAATCAGCTGCCACAGCGGGATTGTGGTATTGAGGGAGATTCTGGATCTGGTTTTGTCTTGCGGCGCGCGCCCGGCAGAAGCCGGAGAGTTTACCAAGCGGGCGTTCTTAAACGGCAGAATTGACTTAAGCAAGGCAGAGGCAGTTTTAGATATCATCAACGCGAAAACAAATCTTGGCCTTGCCAGCGCGGTGAATCAGCTGCGGGGCGGATTATTTAATGAGGTCAGGCGCGCCGCCGATAATCTTTTAGAGGTAATCGCGCTCCTGGAAGCGAATATTGATTTCCCCGAAGAGGATATAGGGGAAGCGGATAAGAAAAAAATAAACAGGGCAATCGCGCTCGCCGCCGAAGAGATAGGCAGCTTGCTTGATTCCTCAAGCCACGGCAAAGTCTTGCGCGAAGGCATAAGCGCGGTTATCCTGGGCAGGGCCAATGTTGGCAAGTCTTCGCTTCTTAACGCCCTGCTCAAGGAAGAGCGGGCAATAGTGACCCCTATTCCGGGGACTACGCGCGATTGCATAGAAGAAATTTTGGATTTAAAGGGAATTCCCTTGAAGATTGCCGATACCGCGGGTATAATAGAGCCGAGGGATTTGATTGAGGAAAAGGCGCTTGGCCGCACTCAAAGTTATTTTGAGAAAGCGGATTTGGTTTTGTTGGTTTTCGACGGCGCGCGCGCGTTGACCCATCAGGATATACAACTGATGGAAAAGGCAAAACGTAAGCCCGTCATTGTCATTCTCAATAAAAGCGACCTTAAGGTAAAAATAGACGAAACCCGGATAAAGAAGTATTTCCGCGATGTGGTCAGGATTTCAGCCCTTCATCATCAGGGATTAAAAGAATTAGAGGAAAAAATTATTCAATCAGCCTGGCAGGGAAAAATAGAGCCGTCAAGCGAGGTAATGGTGACTAACTCAAGGCATGCCCAGGCATTAAGGGACGCCTCCGCGCTCCTGGCATCGGCAAGGGATTCGCTTAATAAAAACCTGTCGGTAGAGTTTATTTCCGAAGACCTGAAGGCATGTCTTTTCTGCCTTCGCGATATTACCGGAGAGACAATAAGGGATGATATTTTGGATAAGATATTCAATGAATTCTGCATAGGCAAATGAGCATGGACAAGAAAAAGATAGAGAAGGCGGTAAGGGAAATCCTGGGGGCAATCGGCGAAGACCCCACGCGTAAAGATTTGCTGGGTACGCCAAGGCGCGTTGCCGAAATGTATGAAGAGATATTCTCTGGCATAGCCAGTGACCCCGCCAGGGAGCTGGAGGTAGTGCTTGACCAAAAGCACGAGGAGATTATTCTGCTCAAAGGCATTCCTTTATACAGCTGCTGCGAGCACCATCTCCTGCCTTTTGTGGGCAAGGCCTGCGTGGCGTATATCCCGCGGCAGGGAAGGGTTACCGGCTTAAGCAAGATTGCCAGGGTGGTGGATACCCTGGCCAGGCGCCCTCAGGTCCAGGAGCGATTAACCACCCAGATAGCCGAGATTATTATGTCTAAATTAAGGCCGCTTGGCGTTATGGTGGTGATAGAAGCGGAGCATATGTGTATGTCGATGCGCGGAGTGCAGAAGCCGGGCACGCTTACCGTAACCTCCGCGGTAAGGGGAATTTTTAAGGAAAATTTCAAGACCCGCTCGGAAGCCCTTGAGCTGATGAAATAAGAAAGGCCAGGCTTATGCCGGAAGAAAAGAAAAGTTGGAAAAACGAGAATTTGTTCAGCAGCATTAAGCACGCGCTCTTCGGCATCAGCCATATCCTGAACCATCATTATAACGCGCGCCTGATCTTTCTTTCGGCGATATTGACGGTCGCGCTGGGCCTTTATTTCGGGATATCTAACCTTGAAATGTTTGTCTTGGGCGTGGCGATAATGATAGTTTTTATTGCCGAGGTAATCAATACCATAGTGGAAGACCTGAGTAATCTGATTACTGAAGAATTCCACCCCAAAGTGAAGCTAATCAAGGATGCCGCCGCCGGGGTGGTGCTGGTAGCGGTATTCTTTTCCGCGGTGTTAGGATACTGCGTGTTTATCAAGCGCGTTATGGCGCTGTGGAAAAAATAAAAAGGAGGAATATTTAAGATGATCGGCGTAGGAGGAGTAACTCATAAGCATTATCAGGAAACAAAAGGCCTAAAGATAACCGGCGGAGAAGCCGTCAAGAAAGGCGCCATCTTAACCCGCGAAGGCGATAAATGGAAGGCGGGCCTTAACGTGGGAGGGAAAAATGCCACCCTGCGCGCGCTCTGCGACGGAACGGTATATTTCTCCGTTAAAAGGGGCACCTACAGGACACAGAAGAGGTATACCTATATCAATGTAAAAGCAAAATAGGCCCTCAATGCCCCTTCGGGAGGCGGATGTGAGAAGAACCGCTTTATTATTTCTGATACCGCTTTTTATTTTTTACGCCATCTCCGGCATTGCCAAGGAGGACAAAAAAGAAGAAATCCCCGCGGGAATGGAGATAATCCGGATAGGAGACGGCCAGAGATTGTATCTGCCCAAAGGGACAAAGACCAAAAGAGTGGGCGCTCAGCTGATACTGGAAGATAACAGCGAATACGTAGCGAAAAGATTTTCCGAGATGGAAATTGATATCAAGGCGCTTCAGGCAAAGATTGAAGCGCAGGAGATAGAAATAGAACAGCTGAAGAAAATAATAAATGAAATACAAAACAGCCAGTTAATTTCTAAAGAAAACGAAAAACCTTAAAGCAAAAGAAATACCCTATCCCCAAACCTGCCTATCCAAACTCCGGTATTGTATCGCTTCAGAAATATGCTCTTCCCGGATTGCGTCGGATTCAGCCAAATCCGCGATGGTGCGGCTGACCTTTAAAATTTTATCGTAAGCCCTGGCGGAAAAGTTTAATTCCTCAATTGCCGCTTTTAACAAAGTTTGCCCTTCCTCGGTTAAAGCGCAATATTTTTTGATCTGTTTGTGGTTCATATGGGAATTGGCAAATATCCCGTCATCCTTAAAACGCCTTAGCTGGATATCCCGGGCCTTCTTTACCCGCCCTTTTATTACAGAGGAGGGTTCGGGATTTTCCTGGGAAGACAATTCCTTATACTTTATCGCGGGAACCTCAATGTGAATATCAATCCTGTCTAAAAGCGGCCCGGAAATTTTGGAGAGGTATTTTTCTATTCTTGTGGTGTTACAGCGGCATTGTTTGTGGGGGTCGGTATAGAAGCCGCAGGGGCAGGGATTCATTGCCGCGACCAGCATAAATTTGGCCGGGAAGCTTAAGGACTTTTGGATGCGCGAGACTTTTATTCTGCCTTCCTCCAGCGGCTGGCGAAGCGCCTCCAGGACGCTGCGCCTGAATTCGGGCAGTTCATCCAGAAACAGCACTCCGTTATGGGAGAGGCTTATTTCGCCGGGTTGGGGGATTTGGCTGCCGCCCACCATCGCCACATCCGAGATGGTATGATGCGGAGCGTAAAACGGGCGTTGAGTAATCAGCCCAAGTTTTTCAGGGATGGCTCCCAGGCAGGAATGAATTTGGGTGGCCTCCAGGGTTTCTTCTAAAGTCATATCAGGGATAATTCCGGGAACCCTTTTTGCCAGCATGGTCTTGCCGCTTCCCGGAGGCCCTATCATAAGTACATTATGAGCTCCCGCCGCCGCTACTTCTAATGCCCTCTTGGCTAAGCCTTGGCCTTTTACTTCCTGGAAATCAAATTGAGGGCAGGCATCGTGCATTAATGAGCGCAGGTCTAATTTTGTGGGAGGGATGCTATTTTGCTCGGACAGAAAATATACCGCCTCTTTCAGGCTCTTTAAGCCAAAAGACTGAATTTCCTCCAGGATTCCCGCTTCAAAGGCATTTGCCCGGGGAAGAACCAGCTTGCGAGGCGAACCCGGGGTTTTTTTGCCGCGCACAGCCAGGGCAATAGGCAATGCCCCTTTTACCGGCCGGATGCCCCCGTCTAAGGAAAGCTCTCCCAGAAAGATAAAATCTGCCAAATTCTCTTTATTAATCTGGGAAGAACTGGCTAAAAGCCCCAGGGCGATTGGTAAGTCAAAGGCAGGGCCGCTTTTTGGGATGTCCGCGGGGGCAAGGTTAACCGTTATCCTGTCCGCGGGGAATTTGAATCCGCTGTTATTGATGGCGCACTTAATCCGCTCTTTGCTTTCCTTGGTGGCCTGGTCAGCCAGCCCCACAAAGTTCATTGAGGGAAGCCCTTGGCGCACATCAACTTCAATTTCAACAGGATACGCTTCTATACCCAATAAGCCATAGCTTAATATTCTGGAAAGCATATTTTTCCTTGCAAGATAAGCCGAATAAAGTTATAATTTACCTTAACATAAAACATAGTTGAAATCAAGCGAATCCATGGGCAGGGGTAAAAAAGATGAAAAAGAATATGCTTGTTCTGATATTCTCACTGATGATAGGCGCGGTTATTTTTTCTGTCGTGCGTTATATAGCCGTTTACCAGGCCAAGGCCAGGTTAGAATATGAGCTTTCCCAGGTAAAAGAGCATGCCTGGTTTTTAGAGGGGCAGCTAAAACAGGATGAGGAATTAATCAGCGGCTTAAACGAGGAAAAGCGCCTGCTGGCCGATACCCTCAAAGAGAAAGAATCCAGGATTTCTCAATTAGAGCAAAAAAATACCCAAAGCCAGGAGCACATTTTTTCTTTAGTCAATGAGATAGAAGGCGCGCGTAAGCAGAGAGATAAGACAATGAAGGATTTATCCGCAAACCAGGAAAAATTAAGAGAACTTCAAGCAAGGCTGCAGTCTATCCCGGAACTAAAAAAGGCAATCAAGGAAGTAAGGATGCGGACGCGAAACCGCCGCCTCGAAACCAATCATCGCCCGGCGCCGCTTGGGCGGATTTCCGAAGCTGAAAGTAATTTAGGATATCTTCTTAGAAACGGAGTTTCTACCTATAAGCCGCGGGTTAAGATTGAGGTAACGCCCGCCCAATGAAAGAGATGTTCGCGCGCTTCTTTATGCATAACCGCATCCTCTCGGTTACTATCGTGGCCTGGGTTTTTACCCAGACCATCAAAGTAACCCTGGGGGTAATCAGAGAAAAAAAATTTAATTTCCGCTGGTTTATCGGTACCGGGGGAATGCCTTCATCTCATGCCGCGGGAGCGACCGCCCTGGCCCTGTCCAGCGGATTAGAGTTGGGTTTTTCTTCGCCCATCTTTGCCCTGGCGTTTGTTTTTGCCATGGTAACGATGTTTGACGCCCAGGGGGTGCGCAGGAGCGCCGGAAAGCAGGCAGAGATCTTAAATAAAATTATAGACGATATTCACTGGCGGGGTAAGATTAAGGAAAACAAGCTCAAGGAGCTGTTGGGGCATACGCCTATTCAGGTTATTGCCGGTTCTATAATCGGGGCATTGATCGCCCTGGCGTTGAGCAGATAGGAGGTTTTTCTGTGAGAAACAGATTAATAGCCATTATCATAGGT
>SCPY01000036.1 GCA_004299495.1 bacterium
CAATGGCAAGGCCTTCCCCGAAAGGGCTACACGGCGTTGCTCAGCAAAATGATTGAAGGCATCCCTTTACGGCTTAATACTTCAAGTTTCAGCGATAACGACTATGATGTGGTAGTTTCGTCGGCTCCTATTGATGAGAGTATGGGATTAAAATTCGGGAGGCTCACCTACCGAAGCCTAAGGTTTGATTACGCAAGAAATGAATTTTGGGAAAAAGACGATTACGGAACAATTAATCTTCCCCAGCATCAAAAATATATCAGAAAATGTAATTTTAAAATACTCCATAAACAGGAATCCAGGCATAATTTTATACAGTTTCAGGAGCCTGTCGCGGCAGATAACGGCCAGGTCCCCATGTATCCTGTGAATACTAAAGTAAGCGAAGCTATTTTTGATAAATATCTAAAGGATGCATGCAAAACCAAGAATATATGCCCCCTGGGCAGATTAGGCCTATTTAAATATTTAGATATGGATAAGGCTGTTGAAACTGCCTTTGATATGGTTACCGTAGTGGAAAATTATTTAACTTTGAATCATCAAGACAGGTATCAAAAAATAAAGAGCGTAAGGGAATCTTATTAAGTTAGCTATGAATTGGACATTTAAGAGATACTATTACGGGAAAAGAAACAAGCTAAATAAACAGCTCCTGAATAGGCTCATAGAGGAATCTTGCCTTGCCGAGCCCTATACCATATTTGACGATTGGTTCAGGCAGATCAGCATAGAATCCTATGATTTCACAAAGTTTAACAATGTCACAGCGCCCTTTCCGGACTTGCTGATTTGCCAGAAACCGGAGTCAAAATTCGCGCTCCATCTATCGGGAGGAGTTGACTCCGCCCTATTGGCTTTTTTATATGACAGCGAAGCAGTTGACTACTTGGTAGGCACAGTGAAAGGCGCTGACGATATTGAATATACCGTGGCTAAGGCTTTCTATGAATCCGCGAAGTTAAAAGGGAGGCTGCACAATGTTATCATAAGCCCCAATGAAGCTTTTGCCGCCGCAAAAGAGATACTGCCTATCCTCAAAGAACCCTTAATGGATCCGGCTGTCGTATTATCATATTTAGTTTCAAAGAAAGCAAGGGAGTTAGGCCATAATCTGGTTGTTGCCGGAGACGGGGCTGATGCCGCGTTTGGGCTTACTTCTTTCGGGAAATCAGGATTTAGGACTTTAGCGATATGGAAAACCATAGAGCCGGCTGAAACTTTAGGCATGAGCGCGCTTTTGCCTTACTCGCTTCCAGACTTGCAGATTTGGGCCGAGAGCACGATAACCGATGAGCAAAGAAAAACCAAAGCTGTATTAAGGGATTTCGCAGAAAAAATAGGCGTCCCCAGAGTAGCCGCAGAAAAGAGAAAAATGGGATGGAAAGGCCACAGCGATTGGTGCAGAGGCCAGGTTTATTTATCCATGCGCGATGAAATTCTAAAATCACCGTTTCTGAAACTCCTGGACAAAGATGACGATTACGTTTCCGATGAAAAAATATTCAGGCAATATTCTCTAATAAAATGGCTGGAGCATAATTGCGTAGCTGAAATTGACGTTGCGCCGCGGCCGGTGTCTTACGCAATACCCTCAAATATCAGCGGCAGCAGCCATCGTCGCTGGACATTGCCATGGATAATAAGAAAATGCGCACTCTGCTCCAGGGAAGGCAGATTGCCATACATATTCACTTATAATTTTGACATCTTTAAATATGTCTTTTCCGGTAAACTGCAAATAATTTTATACAACTTTAAGGAAAATATTAAAAAAAGTTTTCAAATGAGCGGCAGAAAAAAGAAATTTCTCTACGCTTCTCCTGTCGGAAAAAATGGGAAAGAATTCCTCGCGAAAATAATCAAGGCCTTTGGTAATGAGGATTTTGATTATATGATTTTTGTCTTTGAGGATGTTAAGTTTGAAGAACCGATTTACAAATGCTGCACTTTTAAATATGAAAAAAACCTAAGATGGTACTTTATGAAAAGATATATTACGCCTGATTTTTGCAGGAAATACGACTATATTTTTCTCTGGGCGGATGATATTGATGTGGAGGGATTTTCATTAAAAAACTTTATTTCTATTGTAGAGAGAAACAACCTTCAGATGGCTCAGCCTGCCCTGTCCAAATATTCTTATTATGACATAGAATCCGTGGTAAAAAACAATAAGTACGCGGTTGGGAGATATGTTGATTATGTGGAGCAGATGGTCCCGGTTTTTACAAGGGACGCCTGGAGCAGATACTGGGGCATGATGGAAGAAGATACAAATTTTTGGGGTTGGGGTTACCCCAGCTTAGCTAAATCTTTTTGTAAATTAAGAAATATGGGAATAGTTGACCGCGAAACAGTTACTCACACAAGGCCGACATCTTCAAAAAACACAAGCGCCCCTAAAGATAGAAAATTATTTTTAGAAAAGCATAAGGAATATCAGGTCGCAAGGTGGATGACACTAGGAAAACTGAAGTAATAAATAACATTATGAAAAGCAAATATTTGTTTTTAATGATCACTACCGGCATAGGGGGGGCGGAGCGCCTGCAGATGGATTATTTCAGGCATATTGATTACGATAAACACTCGGTTATATTCGCGGTCAGCAATGACGTATTTTCCCCTTATCTTGAAAAGGAGGGACTGCCGGTTAAAGTCGTAAAATTGCCCGAGATTAAATACGGGGAAAAGTTCTTTAAGAAGTTTATGTCTTTTTATAAGTTCTTACGGGAAATCCGCCCGGATTGCGTAGTAATCAATCAGTTCTGGCTAAAAAGCTTCAGATTATCAGAATTCGCGTCTGCCTTCCTGGCTGCCGGCGGAAATGTCTATATGTTTGTGCACGACTATCCGCCGGTTCATCCGGAATTCAAGCCAAGGGCCCATTTCGGAATTTTCCCCGGATTTGGCTTATGGTGGCGCAAAGAACGGCTGCTGCAAACCTTATTGGCTTATTTTACCAAATACACCATAGCGGTTTCAAGGGCAACCGGGGAAATCCTGCGTAAGTCGCACAGATTCCCCGAGAAAAAGATAAAAATAGTTTACCATGGGGTTGACACCGATAAATTCTCGCCTTCCGCGGAAGGCAGAGCCAAATTCCGCGAAGATTTTAATATACCGGATTCAGATAAAATAATAGTGAGCACCGCCAGGTTAGATGTAATAAAACGCCTTGACAGATTAATAGAGGCATTTGGGATTTTAGCGCGGGAAAGAAAAGATATCCGCTTGATTCTTGCCGGCATAGGCCCGGAGTACGGCGAACTGACAAGGATAGCGAATTCGCTGGATGAAGACATAAAACAGAGAATAAAATTCCTGGGATTCCAGGAAAATGTGGCGGGTATTCTGCGGGCAGGAGATATCTTTTGCTTACCGAGCGATTCCGAGGGCCTGCC